>DASVUU010000396.1:0-7763 GCA_036386935.1 Cytophagaceae bacterium
TTAGTTGCAAAGGAATTGCATAAGCACTCATTAAGAGCATCTAAGGCATTTGTGTCGGTAGATATGGGCTCATTAAGCGAGTCTGTCTTTGAGAGCGAGCTTTTTGGTCATGTGAAGGGTGCTTTTACTGATGCCCGTGAAGATAGGATTGGTAGATTTGAACTTGCTCAAGGCGGGACAATTTTTTTAGATGAAATTGGAAACCTTTCTATGGCACAGCAGGCAAAACTACTCACTGCGATTCAACATAAAAAGATTACACCGTTAGGATCCAATAAAGTTATTTATATTGATGTGCGAATTATTGCCGCCACAAATGCTCCATTAAAGAACTTGATTGAACAGCAGAATTTCAGGCAGGACTTATTGTATAGATTAAACACTGTAGAAATAATGGTTCCACCATTGAGGGATCGGAAAGAGGATATCGTTCCTCTCTTAAATTATTTCTTGGACTTATACTGTAAAAAGTACCCCCAGACTTTTTCTAAGGAACAAGTACTTAACATGTGTGATGAACTAAGAAAACATCACTGGCCCGGAAACGTGCGAGAACTAAGGCATACTGTAGAACGGGCCGTTATCATGGGCGATGAGCATGTTTGGAATTTTGATACCGACCAACAGGAGCTACCTGCACCTTCTATATTCAAGTTGGATGCTTTGGAAAAGAATAGCATTTTAGCTTCACTGAAAAGACACAACGGTAACATCTCAAGAACAGCATCAGAGCTAGGGCTTACAAGGGCGGCGCTGTATCGTAGAATGGAAAAATATGAGATCTAATCTATTTCTAACCAATGTAATTATTAGATTAATGCTGCTTTTCTGCAACGTAGCACTAGTGTGTTTTTACTATAAAAGTCCATGGCCCATTTGGGCATTGATGACGTTGGTCTTTATTGCTCAATTTGTCCTTTTTCTTAAGTATCTGGATCGCACACATCGTGATCTTTACAAGCTTTTCGAAGCAATTAAATATGATGATTTCAGCTTTACCTTCTCCAGAAAATCAAATGACAAACACCTTGATGCCTTATACGCTGCCTTCAATGACGTAATGTCTACTTTTAGAGCAACACGAATGAAAGGGGAGGAGTATAGGCACTTTCTAAAAACTGTCGTACAGCATGTAGGGATTCCCTTGCTCGCGTTCGATACCAATGGTGAAATCGAAATAATTAATTCTTCAGCTAAGAAATTTTTGAAGGTCAACCGCTTGAATTCTTTAAAAGAATTATTAGAACCTTACCCCGAGTTTTATAATCTTTTGCCTTTGATCAAAAACGGGGAGAAAAGGAACGTAAAATTTGTCTCAGATCAAGAGGTGATTACCTTAGCGATATATGGGGTAGAGTTTATCATAGAAGGCCGGTTAATTAAGCTTGTAACGTTAGTAAATATCTCTCGTGAACTTGCAGAGAAAGAATTAGAGTCATGGCTCTCCCTTCTGAAAGTCTTGACCCACGAAATAATGAATTCCATGACGCCGATTAGTTCCTTGTCATCATCGATTAATAAATTGTTAGCGGGCTCCGATTCCAATGAGGAGAAAATAGACCAGATTATTCCCGCAATAGAAACGATTGAAAGAAGAAGTACGGGTATGGTAAAATTTCTAAGTTCATTTAGAAGTCTTACCTCACTGCCTAGGCCAGAGTTTTCGATAATCTCTCTGGACCTTTTGTTTAAGGAAATGGAAACCCTGATAACGCCCGAACTGAAAGACTTGAAGATCTCATTCATAACAACAATAGAACCTAGTACGTTGCAGATTACCGCAGATAAGCAGCTCATTGTACAGGTGTTGATAAACTTGATAGCAAATGCTAGGGAAGCTATAGGGGCGGTTAGAAATCCGGTTATCCATTTGTCAGGACGTATGAGTGAAAATCAAATTATCATTGCTGTAGAAGACAATGGCCCTGGGATCCTAGCAGAGGTCCAAGAAAAAGTTTTCATTCCATTTTTTACCACCAAGAAGACAGGCACCGGTATTGGGCTAAGCATCTCACGGCTGATTATGCAGGCGCACAAAGGCGTGATAAAGTTGGAGTCAGTACCGGAGAGGAATACTACCAAGGTGAGCTTGGTCTTCTAAGCCTGAAATACTTTATCCAAAAAAAAATGGGTATCGACGAAGTCGGTACCCATTTTTTTAAAACAATAATTTAAGTGACTAGCCTCTGCTTTCCATAGGAACATACTCTCTCGTGTTGTGTCCAACGTAAACTTGACGTGGTCTGCCGATTGGCTCTTTCCCTTCTCTTAGTTCTTTCCATTGTGCGATCCAGCCTGGTAGACGGCCTAGGGCAAACATAACGGTAAACATATTGGTAGGTATACCAAGAGCTCTGTATATAATGCCGGAGTAGAAGTCTACGTTTGGATAAAGTTTTCTTTCTACAAAATAGCTATCACTCAAGGCTGCTTCTTCAAGGCCTTTAGCAATTTCCAAGATCGGATCATTGACTCCTAATTTTCCTAATATCTGATCACATGCCACTTTAATGATTTTTGCACGCGGATCGAAGTTTTTATAGACGCGATGTCCAAATCCCATCAAACGGAATGGGTCGTTCTTGTCTTTTGCTTTTGCAATCCATTTCTTAGTGTCGCCACCATCTGCTTTTATTGCCTCAAGCATTTCAATTACTTCCTGATTAGCGCCACCGTGTAGGGGACCCCATAGTGCATTTATCCCTGCAGAGACAGATCCATAAAGACTTGCTTGCGATGAGCCTACAATTCTTACAGTTGAGGTAGAGCAGTTCTGCTCATGGTCTGCATGTAAAATTAAAAGCTTATTTAAGGCATCGGAAACAACAGGATCAACATCGTATCTTTCGGTAGGATTGGCAAACATCATGTGCATGAAGTTCGACGCATATTCCAGACTGTTGATTGGATAGTTTACTGGTCTACCTTTAGATTTTTTATAAGCCCATGCTACCATCGTCGGCATCTTAGCCATAAGACGGATCGTGGAGTGGTTGATCATTTCATCAGAGGCATTAGGATTCAACGACTCTGGGTAAAATGCAGTCAAAGAACAAACAAGAGAGGAAAGTACTCCCATTGGGTGGGCGTAAGATGGGAAACCATCCAATATCTTTTTCACATCCTCATGTATCATCGAATGACGGTCAATCGCCTCATCGAATTCTAAATATTGTGTTTTAGTAGGAAGTTCTCCGTATATCAGTAGATAAGCGACTTCTAAAAAGTTTGATTTTTCGGCAAGCTGTTCGATAGGATAGCCTCTATATCTCAGTATACCTTCTTCACCATCTAGGAAAGTGATTGCACTCTTTGTAACTCCTGTATTTTTATAACCAATATCGTAAGTGATATGGCCTGTAAGTTCTCTTAACTTTGAAATGTCAATCGCCTTCTCATTTTCCGTACCGCTGATGATCGGAAAACTATACTTCTTGCCTTCCAGGATTAATTCTGCTTGATCTGACATTTTATAAAAATATTTTAATTAAAAGATAATGTGAGCGAAAATAACTAAAAATTGATTTTTTAAAAATAATCGGCAAAGTTTTATTGGGTACACATATGTTCAAACATACTTTGGTATTTAAAATGAATAAGATAGGTTGGAAAAAAAAGGTCGTTTTTAAAGCTTTTTATATTTTTCTACGTAGATAACCTTCGTGTTCAATGCCTAATTAGGTTTTGTTCTAATTTATTTCCAGCTATTAACCATTAAACAACCATTCAACCGAGCTATGTTACATCGAATATTTTCTGTGTATGCCATTTTTATCTGTTTGTTCTTTTTTCAATGCAGTTCAAAGCATAAACATACCAAAGTGCAATTCGGCGTTTTAGGTAATTGTGAAATGTGCAAAGAATCTATCGAGGAAGCACTCAAAGAATCACCAGGCATTCAATCAGCCGATTGGAATGTCAATTCTAAAGTTCTCACCATCACTTACGACTCTACTCTTACCAATCTTGATAATATCTATAACGTAGTGTCCACTACAGGATATGATTCGGACAAAATGAAAGGCTCTGATTCGGCATATTCTTTATTGCCACATTGCTGCCAGTATAAAAGAAAGGCAGACTTGTAATACTGATTACATTTTGTCTAAGGGTAAATTATAATTACCACCGCAACGCCGGTATGGCAGCCATTTGGCCGCAGAAAATCAACCTTGCCGACATTTATTTGGTATAAAGGGGTATTTGTAAACGGTGTATTGCTTGAAGCGTTGTTAGATTTTTAGCCACCCAATATTCTCATAGGCGAGTATTGGACTGCTTGAATTCAGAATGTGAGTTACATCTAAATGTCTCGTTCTTGTTATTGAGTAATTGCCTATTCTCACAACTAATTTTTTTTGTTGAGACCAACCAGGAGAATTTGTCAGCCTTTTTTGACATTCTTGACGAAGGCAACCTTTATGCGAAATTATGTCTTCCACTTGTGCAGTCTACTAGAAATTTCTGACCATCCACTCCAGCTTTCGATATTGAAATCAGCCGAAAGCTAAAGAAAGGAGTTTATAGTTCAAAGAGGCATTGCGGAGCCCGAATTTCATATGAATCTGGCTGGAAAGAATCTATGTCTCCTGACGGTAAGGTTATTTTTCTTGGAAGTTGTACCTTGATCGTTTACTGGGCTGAGTACGACAGCAATTAGAAAAGTGCAGGGTGGAGTAATTTGTATATTCGCTTCCATCACTCAAGGGAGAAATCTTTAGAAAATTTACCAGGGGGTTGAGGCTTGTAAAAAGAACCTGTTAGTAATTGCGTCATAGAAAAGCAAGGTCAAATAGCTTGGAGGGGTAGGGATAAGAAGTAAAAAATGTGTAGAGCAAGAAAAATGCACAAGCTAGATATTAAGCCACCTTCAATCAACTCATGCCGTGCGGGACAGACTGATCACTAGAAATACAAAGAAATAGATCTTCTAACTTTAACGTGTCAATGGGCTTAGAAATAAATTTAGTTTTTTGATCAAACCTTTTATGTTCTTTGGACTTCTCTGATGCTGAAATGAACGCAATATAGGGGCTGTACTCCTTGTTGGCATTCAACTTATTGAATCTTTCGATAAACCCAAACCCATCTAATACCGGCATGTATACATCAAGCAAAATTATTTCTGGCAAAGGCTTTTCTTTTTCTATCAAGTTTTTGAGATAGTTTATCCCCAGGAGACCATTCGATTCAAAATGCACGGCTTTACAGCAATCCATTTTGTGAATCGCCTTTTTGCAGATATAATTATGGATGGGATCGTCGTCTATTATTAAAATGTTTTCTATTCTTTTCATCTGCTGGGTTAGTTGGTTAAGATACAGTAATGTTGCACTAAAAATTGATTTTTCAAAAATGGTAAATACCTGTTTTGTAAGGCGTCTCTACTGGTTTTCCAAGCTAAATTACGCATAATATCATTTTGTAAGTATTTAATGTTGTAATTCAAATACTGTGACTTCCGGTGTGATGCTCTTGCTTAACCATCCTATTAATGATTCCTTCTAAGTCTTCCTGAAGGCTTTCAAAATAAGCCACCACTTGGTGAAGTTCACGCAGATTTAGGTAGTAAGTGCCCAAGAAGTTTGAAGCTACCTTTATCATAATTTTGTAATCTTCAATGAAAAGATTGATTCTCGCATTCACAGTATGATTGCATAAAATTCCAGTCTTATTCCACTTCTCCAATGTCTTCGCCGCTTCTGACAGTACATTGTTATTTAACACGTTCAAAAGAAAGCCGACAAATCTTTCTTCAATACATTTATTTACACTCATGATACTGTATGCCTCATCAGTTACAAAAATGTTTTCTTTTGCAAGGATTGCATAGTAATACTTAGCTGTGTGTAAATTATTTTTTAAAACGTTTCTTATGTACTGTTTGTATTCAGGTTCTTGCAGACCCATATATTTTAAAGGATTTGTATGTTTTGTAAAGTTTAGATCCTAACTTTCACATCAGGCTAACGGCCAAAATTGTTTTGTTTAACGTATGAACTGCTAATAGAATGATCGAATTGCATTTGATGTACTTACAATCCAAAGTAACAGTTAAATGTTCGTTTTTATAGTTGAGGCAATCTCTGTTTGTATAATAGTTAAGTAATTTATAATCATTAATTTAGATTAAATATCATCAGATGAGTATGTTTGTTTTTCAGTATTTAAATCCTGAATTTACAGTATAACTCTCGCATCCAAGGGATTAAAATTTTCGTAGCAGCGGTTTTTTACTGCGTTAAATACTGAGCGATTATCCTTCGTGTTTTTGTTATATGTCTAATAGTCTGCATTTTATTTTACATCGCCTATTTTAAACTTGCAATATTTTAGGACATTTGCGGGATACATCATAAAAAACCCAGTATATACATCATTTTATTATTTAAAATTTAGAACTAGAATTGCAATAGATTACTCAGCTAGGCTATTTTATTAACCGTTATTATAAGGACGTCGACCCTTTTTCTATATTATTATTTATTAAAGCATGTATACACCCAGTCTAGAGCTTTATGAAAAGTTAGTGGATCATATTATCCAAGGGGTTTTTGCTTTTGATATGTTTGAAAATATTTTGGTTTGGAACCGCACGATGGAAACCATTAACGCGATTACCAAGCAGGAAGTGATTGGACGGAAGATTTCAGACTTTTTTTCTGACGCGGAAGAGATTGAAATGTTGGAGCGCGTAAAACTTGGTCAACCTTCCAAAGTGTATAACAAACCTTTTGCCCACAAAGAAGGGTTTTATGAAGCCAATATGGTTCCTATTTTTAACGATCATGGCAATGTACTCTACGGATTGGGTATCATCCACGATGTGACGGAGATGGTTCGAATGGAAGAGCAGCACACGAAATTAAAGCTAAGACAACAAAAGGAAATTATTAAAACCATTGTTAAAACCCAGGAAGAAGAAAGACGGAGAATAGCAGAAAGTTTGCACAACGACCTTGGCCAACTTCTATATACTGCGAAGATTAGAATGGGCGAGTTTCACAAAGAGCTTAGGGATGATAAAAACACGTTAATTGAGCAAATCGACAATTTATTAGAAGATGCCATTTCCCAAACAAGGACGTTATCATTTCAATTAATTCCAAAACTATTGGAAGATTATGGGTTAAAGGAAGCCATATCTGCGGTGATTGACAAGACTTCCCCGCCCGAGATAAATTGGTCGTTGCTGGTTGGTGGAGAAAAAGGAAGGTTGGATATCAACGTAGAGATCACTATATTCCGCATTATTCAAGAACTAATTAATAATGTCATCAAGCATTCGAGAGCGACTCAAGCTAATATCAATTTAGACATAACGAACGAACATATCTATATTGAGGTTAGTGACAATGGGATCGGGTTTGATATCGACAATGTAAGAAAAGACATCACTCACATCGGCCTTCAAAGACTTCAAAGCTGGGTAAAGCTTATGAATGGAATTTTAGAATTTAAATCGATTCCACACAACGGAACCTTAATCACCATTCAACTAGACAGAGAATGATAAATATAATATTAGCTGAGGATCACGTATTATTGAGAGAGGGCCTGGTAGCACTTTTAAAGGATGAGAGCGATATAAATATCGTAGGCGAGGCGGGGAATGGGATTGAAGTGAAGGAACTACTAGAGCATAAACATGCCGATGTTTTAATTGCAGACATCAACATGCCCCTAATGGATGGCATAGAGACCGTTAGATTCGTAAAACAAAATTACCTGCACATGCACGTGATGATGCTGTCTATGCTTGA
>DASVUU010000397.1:0-2168 GCA_036386935.1 Cytophagaceae bacterium
GCTTTTCGTTAGAAATAGAAATATAAAGAGAACATAGCCTGATAAAAAGTGCTGCAATAAATAGGTAAAAAATAGTATTCATAATTTGTATAGATGTATAATTCTTGGGCTTGGTAAATATTGATTTAGTTATGTATTAATGAATTGTTTTGCCGAAGTCCAAAGCTCTGTAAGCACTGCTGGTGAAATCACCTTGATGTTTCCTTACACATCGGAAGATATTTGTATTCTTGTAATTTCTTAATAGCACCACAAGTATTGATTCAGTCTCCAGTTGATTGCTCTTTGCAATATGACAGACTCCATACTACCCACGGTGCCATGAACACCTTTTTTCCTTTAAACCCCTTCACTTTTTCGTGTTTACTAAAAGCTTCTTTTCACGGACATAAATTACTGATTTCTAATAATAATTGCCTCCAATTATTAAGTCGGTTTTAACAAAGTGCCTCCAATCTTTAATTGTGTCTGTCCCAAGAATATCTTCATTCAACACCATCCGGGAGTTGATATTTATGTTTCTCATTGGCCTAAGATAAACCCATTTATTGATGTTAAATTAAAAATAATGAAAAGTATACCGCTATTGGTTTCATCTCCAATTGTTCCATTCTAAACTTTAGTTGCTTCGATTAGATCAGGTGCTTCGATTAAGAAATGCTGCTTTCTATATTGGTCAATCAAAGGCGCTAGAACTTCCTCGCCTTTAGGTATTCCTGGTTTGGCATCAAGAAAAACATATTCTTTAGGTTCGGCAACCTTTTTTAATTATTTGGATAACTAAGTTAATAGGCGCTATCTATTTCAAATGCCTTTTTCTTGGTAAGGAGCATAATTGACTATGAGCGATAGCGCTTTAATGATTTTATTACATCCAAAGACCTAACACCCCCAAAATGAAAGATTTTTTTTTAACAATTACACTGCTTTTTACATTAAATTATTCCTTTGGTCAATGGAAAAAAATAGGGTTTAATGGTCTCGAAGTAAGAGCGCTGGAGGTGAAAAATGACTCTTTGATTGCAGGAGAAAAGACTCTCAAATATACAGTAGATAACGGAAACAGCTGGAGACCATTAATAGAGAAGGATTTCATATCTGATTTTTTGGCTATTGAAGTGTATAAAAATTATATATGGGCCGCAAGTGGTGATGACAAGATACAATTTTCTGAGAATGGTGGATCCACTTGGATAGAGCTCTCACTACCTCCGAAAACGGCAGACTATGATTTCCTTTGCGCGAGTTCATTAATGTTTCTAAATAATAATTTATACATCGCTGCTACCTGTAACGGTGTTTTAAAATGGAACCTTGCAAATAGAAAATGGCTCGTTAACAATGATGGGCTTTCGACTAAAAATATGCGCTCTTTGACTCATTCAAAAGGAAAAATACTGGCAGGTGGCGCCTTTGGAGCCTTAGGAATTCGCGATACTTCTGAAGGGCGCTGGACCTCGACCCATGTCGGCAAAAACGGTGGATATATCCTAGATATGGATGCCGCTGGAGATACAATTTTTGCCGCTGCTCATTTTTCAGGAATGATGGTTTCTAAAGATGGCGGTACTACTTGGTCTGGAAATGAAATAAATTCAACGCCTTGGTTTTCCTCTGTGTTTTTTTACAAAAATATATTGTTTGCCGGATCTAGGGAAGGCATATTCTTCTCGAATAATTTAGGCGAAAACTGGACCCCTTTCACTACTGGATTGAGTGATTCAACCGTTTATGAAATAAAAGCAATTAGAGACACCCTTTTTGTTGGTACAGCAGATGGTGTTTGGGCTAGACCATTCCAAGAAATTGAAGTCCTACTTTATAGTGAGATTGATTTTGCAGCTCAATCAATCAGTTTTTATCCTAATCCGGCTTCCACCAATCTTTCCGTTAGTCTAACGGATGATCGCAAAGCTTGGCTTGACATCTCAGACTTGAACGGTAGGCGGGTTATACAGACTAAGGTATCAAATCAAGAGACCATTTCCATTGAAGCGATTCCTCCAGGGATATATCTCCTAAAAATTAGAACTGAAGCTAACACAGTTTATTCAAAGCTAGAGATAAGGAGATAGAATGCTGTTTACTGGCAGACCACCTATATCTAGTCAAACTGGATGTACAAGCCAAAGCCTCTCCTGATAATGTGTTAAAGACAATCGACCTGC
>DASVUU010000398.1:0-2636 GCA_036386935.1 Cytophagaceae bacterium
AACAATATCAGGCTTTGCTCGCTTCTGAAAGTGTTGAACTGACCTTTGACGACGACTCCTTAGAAAAAATTGCAGAAATTGCTTTTAATCTAAATGCTGAAGTCGAAAATATTGGAGCACGTCGATTACATACTGTGATGAGCCACTTGTTAAATGAATTTCTATTTGACGTTCCAGAAAAAATCTCGGCAAATTCTCACCTAGTAGTAACGAAAGAATTAGTGTCTGAAAAACTTTCAGATTTAGTAAAAAACAAAGATTTAAGCCAATACATATTATAAATGCGTTATTTTTTTATTACAGGTACATCCTCCGGATTGGGGAAAGCGTTGGCGGGGGAATTATTAAAAAAAGAGAATGTCAAAGTTATAGGCATTTCGAGAAGATGTACCATTGAACATCCTAACTATATTCACCATACCGTTAACATTGCAGACTTGAAGCAACTTATCTCAAGTTTGCCCAACATATTTTCAATTCTTTCTGACGCTGACGAAATAGTCCTTATTAACAACGCCGGAATTCTTGGTCAGATTGGTTACATCGGAAATCTAGAAGACAAGAATATTGAGGAGGTAATCAACACAAACGTTGCTGCCCCCGCGATAATGCTAAACGACTTTCTCAAAAAGTACAAGAAATACCCGTTTCCGAAAGTCGTTATTAACATTAGCTCAGGAGCTGGTAAAAGAGCGGTAGATGGTTGGGCATTTTATTGCGCTTCGAAAGCGGCTTTAAATATGATTACTCAGGTAGCTAATGAGGAAGAAAAGAGGGCTTCACATAAGGTAAGGTTTTATTCTGTAGTTCCCGGGATCATTGATACAGCTATGCAAGAGCACATTAGAAATGTTTCTCCGCAGGAATTTAGTAGAAGTGAAGAGTTCATCAATTATAAAAAAGACGGTAAATTATCTTCTCCGAGCATTACGGCAGAAAAGATAATTTACCTGATTGAGAACAAAGACGAATTTACAGAAACAGAAATTTCGGTAAGAGATCTTTAATTAAGAGCTCTTTCTTTTAAGTACAAGCCCGGTCCTATTGGTTAAATAGACCTGCAAAAACCCATTTTCATCTGTGTGATAATCGATAGAATTGTCTACACGACCGAATCCTCCATAAGCCTCATCGTCGGAATTTAGTATGATTGAGTATGTACCGGCAACGGGAACCTGGAATTTATATCCAAAGATTGAATTGCTTACGTGGAAGTTGAATACGAAAACGAGGTTATTCCTTTCATAAACAATTACCTTGTTTGCATCATCCATGTTCAATTGTTTGCCATGGAGCGATGAAAGTACTTTATTCTCTTTCATCACATTTAGCATTCCCTTGTCAAAATTTGACAAGAACTTATATTTTAATTGATCACTGTCTACTAGTGTCCATTGCCTGCGGGCATATTTATAACTCCAATTATTTCCTTGTCTTGGAAAGTCAATCCACTCGGGATGGCCAAATTCATTGCCCATAAAGTTCAAATAACCCTCGCCGCCTAAAGACATGGTGAAGAGCCTGATCATTTTGTGCAAAGCAATCCCTCTATCAATAACCAAATTCTTATCGGAGACTAACATGTGATAATACATCTCCTGGTCCATCAACCAAAAAGCCAATGTTTTATCTCCTACCAAAGCTTGATCATGCGATTCTGCATAGGCAATAGTTTTTTCATTAAACCTTCTATTGGTAAGCGTGCTCCACATTTCATGTATGTTCCAGTCTTCATCTGCCCGCTCTTTTAGGTATTTAATCCAGAAGTCTGGAATGCCCATGGCAAGTCTGTAATCATATCCAACGCCGCCGTCCTCGATCGTTCTACACAAACCTGGCATTCCGCTTACATCCTCGGCTATAGACAGAACGTTTGATTTCATTGAGTGTACCAACTCATTGGCTAATTGCATATAGGTGACAGCGTCCCAGTCTACATCAAATTTAAAGTATTTGTCATAATGGTCGAATGTGGTAAATCCGTGATGGAAATAGAGCATTGAGGTGACACCGTCGAACCTAAATCCGTCGAAATGGTATTCATCTAACCAATACTTAAGATTCGACAATAAAAATCTTTTTACCTCCCATTTTCCATAGTCAAACAGTTTGGAGTCCCAAGCGGTGTGATATCCGCGGGGTCCACCATGAAAATATTGATCTGTACCGTCAAATTCGTTTAGCCCTTCCGCCACGTTCTTCACGGCATGAGAGTGAACAACATCCATAATAACAGCTAAGCCAATGCTATGGGCCTTGTTAACTAAATATTTTAAGTCCTCGGGAGTACCAAACCTTGATGATGCACAGAAAAAATTAGATACATGGTAGCCGAAAGAACCATAATAAGGATGTTCCATTACAGCCATCAACTGCACAGAGTTGTAACCTCCATTTTTTATTCTTGGCAAAATTTCATCAGCAAACTCCTGATAAGTTCCTAGCCCCTCCTTTTCCTGGGCCATGCCAGTATGAGACTCATAAATGAGCGGCTGCTCATATTGCTCTTGGGCAGAAAAATGTTGATCTGTCCATTCGAAGGTTTTTGAAAACCACAATTGCCCGCAAAAATCATGCGTTTCAGTATCTTGTACGACGCGAGTGATATAAGCAGGAATTCGATCTATAGCTCCTTT
>DASVUU010000399.1:0-5522 GCA_036386935.1 Cytophagaceae bacterium
AAACTTGACCTTTGTAGATCCAATCGCTATAGGTCTTGACAAGACACCTAAGTTTGTATGTACAGATTCCACGATCACTTTACGAGCATCAACAGGCTATGACAATTATACCTGGACGAATGGTCCAACAGGAGCAGGGAATACTTTCCAAATTACAGATAGAAAGACAGGTTATTATAAAGTTTCTGTTAAAAAGTCTGAGTGCACAGCCTCAGATTCAGTATTAGTGACTTTTGTGCCTGTACTTGATGCAAATCTCAATTTGAAAGGCAAGAAATTTGTCTGCGAGAATGAGGACGTTGAGTTAAAAGCAGGCGATGATTTTGATGATTACACTTGGTTCCCGGGCAATGGTAGCTTAAGCAGCTTTAAACCTCCAAGGATATCAGGGACCTATGTTGTTCTGGTTCATAAATATGGTTGCCCAAAGTCAGACTCGGTTCAGCTACAATTCGTAGACAGTCTAAATGTCGATCTAGGCCCGCCAACTAAATATGTTTGTAGCGATTCGATCATTACACTCAATGCAGGTGCGGGGTTTGATAGATATGAGTGGAGAGATGGTCCCAAGGGTGCTTCAGCACAGCTTTTCCCTGTTAGGGATAGGGTCTCTAAATTCTATCATGTGACCGTTTCAAGCAATACATGTTCTAAATCCGACTCTATATTCCTTAATTTTGTTCCAGAATTGGATCTGAAATTGAAGGATAAGCAATTCGTTTGTTCTGATTCTACCGTTACTCTCACCGCAAATACTGGATTTGATTTTTATTTATGGTCCGATTCTATTCGGGATGATAATACCTATGTTCCACCTAGGAAGAATGGAGTGTATAAGTTAACCGCTACTAAATTTGGCTGCCCTAAAAGCGATTCTACTAACTTAATATTTGTTCCCGAAATCCCGATAGGCAAATTTGTTCCGGGCAAATATTGCTGGAACGACAGCGCAACAGCATTATCAGCATTTCCTTCGAAAGGTTATGAGATCAGATGGAATGGAATTGTAAGTAATGATTCAGTCTACAAAGTGAATAAATCTGAAACAATCACGCTTCGGAAGACTGATAAGGCGAGCGAATGCTACAAAGAAGCATCTGTAGCTATCGATTTTGTTCCCATGCCGGACTTCGACATTAAAGATACTACAATCTGTCCTGAGAGGTCCCTAAGACTTAGCGCCCAGAATCCGCTATTTTCTAAAGTGACATGGCAAGACACTCTTGATAGCGATAATCTGCAATTGAATGCGGGAAGAACTGGATTATACTTCTTTACTGCATTTACTAAAAATGGAGATTGTAAGTTCACAGATTCTGTATCGGTTAGGAATTTCAGAATTGATTCACTGGACTTAGGTTATGATGAAGACGACACTATTGTAGTATGTTCGTACGACAAGTTTACACTTCATGCCGGGCCTTTGTATAAAGAATATACATGGTTCCCAGGGAGCAGTAAAGACTCAACTTTTGTTCCTATAAGTTCTGGGCCACAACAGGTTAATATAGTCGATTATAACGGTTGTCAACAAACAGACCTGATGATAGTAACTATCAATAAGGTAGATAAACCTGATCTGGGGCCTGATACTACTATCTGTCCTGGAGTTAATGACTACGTCCTGCTTGTACCTAATAACAGAAACCTTGATATTTTATGGAGTAATGGTTCTAAAAATTCTCAATATAAGCCGGTTCCTGGCGATAGCGTGATATGGGTTAACATTTCTAGAGTGTTGAATAAAAAGATTTGCTATAGTGGTGATACAGTAGCATTAAGAGTAGCAAAACCTTTCAATCTGAGTTTAGGCGGGGATAGGATCGTATGTTTAAATGACAGTTTCTCATTAGACCCTAAGCAGGACTTTAGTAAATATAGATGGGAATTTACCGCCAAGAAGGTACTGACGGATGTAGGAGACTCCTTTAAATATGTAAGTGATAAAAAAACTTTAGAGCCAAGGAAAACGGGAAACTATAGGTTAATTGTGTCTGGTGAGTTTGAATGTCTTGACTCAAATACAGTTAATATTGACTACTATGATTATACACCACCGATGCTGTCAAATAAGTCAATATGTAAGGGAGATACTTTCCGTTTCGAAGGCGGCTTGAATTTTGACTCTTATACCTGGATGAAGAATAATGTAGTGATTGGTAAAGATTCAGTTTTAAAGGCTACCGAGGCGGGGCTGTATACATTGGTTGTAAAGAAAGAGGCTTGTAATTTGACAGACAAGGCCAGCGTTGAACTTGAAGTTAGAAAGCTACCTACAATTGATCGTTTCTTACCAAGTGATACGACACTCTGTTTCGATGTTAGCAGAGTAGACCGCCTATTCATCAATGCACAGGATACTAGTTACAGTTATAACTGGTATATGCTTCCTGATACAACTATTCTCAGCAAGATCAATGTTGTAGATTTGCGAGGGCCTGGTGCGTATCTTGTCAATGTAACAGACACCACGGGTTGCACTTATCGTGACACGGCAAGGGTAAATTATAACAATGCATGTTTTGAGATTCCTAATTTAATTACGGTAAATAATGATAACAGAAATGAGACTTTTTTTGTGGAAGGAATTGTCGCTAACACATGGGACTTAACTGTATTTAACCGATGGGGAGACAAAGTTTATTATGGAAAAGGGTACAACAATGACTGGAGTGCAGATAATGTAAATGAAGGAGTTTATTTTTATCAGTTTGAAAACCCAAAGACCAAAGAAACTTATAAAGGTTGGCTTGAGATTTTAGGAAAATAAGATTTCCTTTTCATAGCATAAAAAAAGCCCTTGATGGGCTTTTTTTATGCGTTGGCCTAAATAGGATTTATCCAATACATTCTTTCATCCCTCAAACAGAAAAAGGTATTTCTAAGCTTGTTTTTTAAGTTAATTTGACCAACATTTACATTGCAGTAATAGAGATTTAACTATTAATGCGCTAAATCTAACCCCAATGCAATCTTTATTCTCTGCGTTTCGTAAAAATGTTCTTATGAAGAAAATTATATTAATTTTAAGTTTCTTATTTGTAACGATATCTGGTTATTCACAAGTCGATCAAATATTTTGGTTTGCTGCTCCCTCAGTCACTGCTGCCCATGGCGACCTACCGATAGAGCTTAGATTGGCTTCGTTCAACTCAGTCCCGGCAAATGTTACTATCGATGTACCAGCTGACAATTCGTTCGCTCCTATAAATATTACCATAGCACCGATGGGGTCCAGCTTGGTAGACCTTAGTGCATTTTTAAATCTTTTAGAAAATAGACCTAATAACACAATATTAAACAAGGGAATAAGAATAACAGCAACACAGCCAATTACTGCATATTATGAAGTTGATAGGGGAGGATTGAACAATGAAATATTTACTCTGAAGGGAGAAAATGCTCTCGGAACAAGGTTCTACACACCTTTCCAAACTAGATATCCGATAAATCAAAACTACTATGAGAATGCAAGTGATCCAGCCAATTCATCTTTCACAATAGTTGCGACTGCTCCTGGTGCCACCACCGTTACAATAAGATTAAAGGCGGGAAAAGTAGCCAAGGGAGGCACAGCCGCGCCACAGGCAAACTCCGATTTCATAATTACCTTAAATCAGGGTCAAACTTACACAGTTTTTGCAGATGGAAGGCTAGGAGTTGATCGGTTAGATGGTACGTTAATTACTTCAGACAAGGCAATAGCGGTCACAATTTGTGATGACTCAATCGAACATCCCTCCATTGGTGCAATTGATCTAACTGGTGATCAAATTGTCCCTGTGAATATCGTAGGTGATGCGTCAGGTTCCGAATACCTAATCGCAAGAGGTTTTGCAGGAAATAATAATGATGAAAACATAGCCTATATTGTAGGGACCGAAGCAAATACTCAAGTCACGCTCAACGCAGGTACTACCACTGCCACTACCGTTACTATAGGTGCAGGTCAAACATATGAATATATTCTATCCCCTGAATTTGTAGCTTCAAAAGTTGTTTCCACGAAACCTGTTTATGTATTATACTTATCCGGTTTCGGAGGTGAGTTAGGTTCTCCATTACTTCCTTCAATTAAATGTACTGGATCTTCAAAGGTAAGCTTTGTGCGCTCGTCTGGGAATAGTTTTTTTCTGGTAATTCTTGTACAGACAGAAGCAATAGGAAGTTTTACATTAGAAGGGTATAATAATAGTGTTATAGTGAATGAAGGTTATTCTTCTATTCCTGCAACTACAACTTCCGGCAATTGGAGCGTAAAACAAATCGAGGTTACGGATATTGAGGTAGGAAAGGCATATACTTTAAGTAATACTAAAGGATATTTTCACCTCGGTATAATAAATGGTGTTAGAGGCGGTGGTTCAGCAAATTTTGGCTATTTCTCTGATTTCGGTAAGATATCGACAAATCTCCCAGGTTCATTAGATATTTGCCCTAATACAAGTGTAAAACTTGACCCGCAAATTTTCGGATATAGGAGTGCTAAGTGGTATAAGAATAATCAGCCCATCAGTGGTGGAGTGGGACCGAATGGGGAGCTGACGTTTTTAGCCGATCCCAACAATTCTACTGGAGAATATAGGGTAGAACTAGAAGACAATAGAAGTTGTAAGATAAATGACACTGTCAAAATCAAAGTGTTTCCTAGAATAGGTTTCACCTTGCCGGCACCTCCTACTAATGTCTGTTCGAACGCCAACTATGCAATCAATGCACCTGGCGATTATGTATCCTATCAATGGAAGTTTGGAACATTGGCAACCTTAAGCCCAATCACCTCCAACAACGGTCCAAAATCTCATAAGCCAGATAAGTCTGGGACATACAGAGTTATTATCACAGATCTTAACGGTTGTAAGGATTCCTCCCAAGTTGTAATTAATTATATAACCACCCAATTGGTTAAATTGAATGATCCAACTTCAAGTTTTTGCTCGAATGGCTCTTCAATATTAACCCACCAAACTCCACCTACAACTTTTAACAGTTATCTATGGAAGTATAACAACAGTCCTGCCCCAGGTACAAACAATGAGAAAACTTACAGACCAAATTTTACGACAAGCGGTTCCTATACAATAACCTTAGACGTAACTGATGCAAATGGCTGCGCAAGTTCCGATTCTAAAACTATAAATTTTGTAAGTAATCAAGGATTCAACTTGGGAGAAGACCAGACTGTGGTTTGTACTAATTCAAATTATAGCATAGTAGTAAATGGAAACTATACTAACCTTATATGGGATTTAAATGGGGCTATATTTACTCCAACAAGTGGGGCAGGAGGAAAAACCCATAAGCCGGTTCAAGGAAAGAATGGAACATATACGGTAAAAGGGAAGGACGTAAATGGTTGCGATGCAACGGATGCGGTTGTCATAGGAAAAGTGGTTGACTCGACAGGTATTACCTTGAATACCCCACCTAATAATGTATGTTCTAATTCAGGATTTCAGCTGGAGGTATCTCCGGGCACACTTTCAAGCTATACCTGGTATAAGGGTACAACACAAGTCGGG
>DASVUU010000400.1:0-5971 GCA_036386935.1 Cytophagaceae bacterium
AAAGGCAAAGTATACTCCTTCTCTTCTTCTATTGTACACCTGATGCCTTTCGAGTGCAGGTCGATGTCGCAGAAGGTATCGAAAGAGCCGGATGAACCTATCAATACTTCAGGAATAAACTTACGTGCGGCTTCGAAAAGATAGTACAACTTTTCGTCTAAATAATTTTTAAGATTTTGAGTATCCTCGGACGAGATTGGGTCGGATTTTTGAAACTCATCTATAAGCCTTTGTGCCCCTATTTCAAAACTGCCTTTCCAAAAAATAGACGAATCGTTGCAAATGATAAACTCGACGCTTCCACCACCTATGTCCATAATGATAGAGGTTTGGGCACCGATTTTAAGAGCGGATTTTACTCCATAATATATCAATTCGGCTTCCTTCTCGCCTGAAATGACGAGTACATCAATCCCTGTTTGTTTCTTTATCTCTGCGACGAGCTCTTTACCATTTCTCGCATTTCTAACTGCGCTCGTTGCGGTTGCCCATACATCGTGCACATCGTGCTCAATGATTAAGCATGTAAAATGCTTTAAAGCCTCGACGGCCCTGGAATAAGCATCTGGTGAGATCAGGCCTTTGCTTATGCCATTTTGACCAATCTTCACAGAAATCTTTTCCTTAAGAATAGTTTCTACTTTACCTTCAATCTGCCGTGCTATAAGCAAATGGAAAGTATTCGTTCCCATATCAATAATGGCTATTTTATTTCCGTTCATATCAAAAAACCGTGGCTAATATAGCACTTTAAAATAGAGTAGGGCTTTCTACGTATTATTAATATTTTGGAGCTAATGCTTTTGAAAGTTTAATGGCGTAATCTCCCTCAAAATCCAGCCCTTTATACAATTAAGTCGAGGCAAATGTTGAAGCGGGTTTGTTAATGATCTTCCAGTTGGCCTAATTGAAACAAAATTTCTAGTAGATAGTAATAAGAGATCACCGGCATTTTTCCTTTTAATAAGAAGTAATCATAAATTTTTGAAGGTCTTTTATATAGAGAAACAATTATGAAAGGTATTATATTTGAGAAGACGCTATAGATACATGACGAAAATAGAAAAATATGAAGAGCTTGATAAAAAAAACAAGCTAGCTTTATTAGGTGGAGGTGCTGCGAGGCAAGAGGCACAGCACAAAAAGAACAAGCTAACAGCTAGAGAGCGAATAGACCTCTTGGTTGATCCAGGCTCTTTCGAGGAAATAGGAAAGTTTGTAATCCATAGAAGTAAGGATTTTGGTCTTGAGAAAGAAGTCTATCTTGGCGACGGGGTAGTAACCGGTTATGGCACTATTGCTGGAAGGTTAGTGTATGTATTCTCTCAAGATTTTACGGTATTTGGCGGCTCGCTCTCTGAAACTCATGCCGAGAAGATTTGCAAAATAATGGACCTTGCTATGAAAAACGGCGCTCCTATTATTGGTCTTAACGACTCAGGAGGAGCGAGGATACAAGAGGGTGTGGTATCATTAGGGGGCTATGCGGATATTTTTTATAGAAATACACTTGCATCAGGAGTTATTCCACAGATTTCAGCGGTAATGGGTCCCTGCGCGGGTGGTGCAGTTTACTCCCCTGCTATTACGGATTTTATACTCATGGTGGAAAACACCTCTTACATGTTTGTTACTGGTCCAAATGTCGTAAAGACTGTTACGCATGAAACCGTTACTTCCGAAGAGCTGGGTGGAGCCTCCGCACATAGCACTAAGAGTGGGGTCACCCATTTCAGTTGCGCCAACGAAGTTGAATGTATTCTGTCCATAAAGAAACTATTAAGTTACATTCCACAGAACTGTGAGGATGATGCACCTAAGGGGGCATATGAGTTTAGGCAGAATGAGGGACGAAATATCCTTTCGTCCATAATTCCAGAGAATCCGAACCAGCCTTATGACATGAGAGAAATCATCGAAGGAATTATTGATGAAGATTCTTTCTTTGAAGTACATAAAAACTTTGCAGAAAACATCATCGTTGGGTTTGGCCGCTTAGCTGGCAGAAGTATTGGCATAGTAGGCAACAACCCTGCGGTATTGGCGGGGGTGCTAGATATTAACTCTAGTACCAAAGCTGCGAGGTTTGTCAGATTTTGCGATTGCTTTAATATTCCATTGTTAGTATTGGAAGACGTACCTGGCTTTTTGCCAGGAACATTTCAGGAGTGGCATGGTATTATTAGCAATGGAGCTAAACTACTTTACGCCTTCAGCGAGGCAACAGTTCCAAGGATTACCGTTATCACAAGGAAAGCATATGGAGGGGCCTACGATGTAATGAATTCGAAACACATTGGGGCAGACATGAACTATGCCTGGCCTACCGCAGAGATAGCAGTGATGGGCGCCAAAGGTGCTGCGGAAATTATATTTAAAAAGGAAATAGCTGAAGCAGCAGATCCTGAAAAGAAGCTGAGCGAAAAGATAGACGAATATACCACGCAATTCGCTAACCCTTACCTGGCAGCCCAACGAGGCTTTATTGATGAAGTAATAAAGCCTGAAGAAACAAGAACAAAATTGATACGAGCCTTTAAAATGCTTGAAAATAAGGTCGCTGTTTTACCAAAAAGGAAACACGGAAATATTCCGCTTTAAATAATTAATGGTTTTAAAATAACACCCATGCTAAACGAACAGAGTAATATTTTTTTAGAAAAATACCTTAATAACGCCTCTCCTACCGGCTTTGAGGCCTCAGGTCAAAAAATTTGGCTCGAATACATTCGTCCTTATGTGGACGAGTATTTTGTTGACACCTATGGGACGGTAGTGGGAGTAATAAATCCGCATGCCGAATTTAAAGTTGTCATCGAAGCCCATGCAGATGAGATTTCTTGGTTTGTGAACTACATTACTAAAGAGGGGTACATTTACTTGCGTAAAAACGGTGGATCCGATCATACCATTGCTCCTTCCAAACGGGTAAATATCCATACTCCCAAGGGAACTGTCAAAGGTATTTTTGGTTGGCCTGCTATACACGTGAGAGATGCAGAATGCGACAAACCACCGACCATGAAAACAATCTTTCTTGACTTGGGATGCAGCTCCAAAGAGGAAGTTGAGGCACTGGGCGTACATGTTGGCTGCGTGGCTACATTTGATGACGAGCTTATCACTCTTAACGACAAATATTATGTAGGAAGGGCGTTAGATAACAGAATTGGCGGCTTTATGATAGCTGAGGTAGCCAGGTTGATCAAGCAAAACGGAAACCAATTGCCTTTTGGCTTATACATTGTAAATGCGGTGCAAGAGGAGATTGGGCTGAGAGGTGCTGAAATGATTGCCCATAGAATAAAACCTGACGTGGCCATCATCACCGACGTGTGTCATGATACTCAATCACCAGCATACAATAAGGTAGCTCACGGGGACTTGTCCTGTGGCAAAGGTCCCGTGCTAACGTATGGACCAGCCGTCCAAAACAATTTATTGAAAATGATCATAGAGATCGCTGAAAATAAAGGCATTCCTTTTCAGCGTGCCTCAGCCTATAGAGCAACAGGAACTGATACTGATGCCTTCGCTTACTCTAATGCAGGTGTGGCTTCTGCCCTTATTTCTTTGCCTTTAAAATATATGCATACCACTGTTGAGACGGTATCTAAAGAAGATGTCGTGAATATTATTAAGCTTATGTATGAGGTAGTGGTGCAAATGCCAAATGCGCATGACTTTAGGTATTTGACATAGTCCAACCATAAATGGCCTGTATCCGAGATAGCGGCATACAGGGCCATTCACCTATATTTTGCTTTCTGCAAAAGCTCAAAAGTCCGCGTTCCCAGCAACGCGGACTGTCGGCCTTTCTATCGCTCACAATTCTTCAGAATAGACAACAAGTTTGAGAAGTCGTAGATATAAACGGAACTCCTAACGTCTATTTTTTAAAGCTTAAACCCTTAGTCTTTAAAGCATCAATTAATTTGGGCATCGAAGCCTTACCGAGCCCATGAAGCTTTAGGACTTCGCTTTCTGAAAATTTTGCGAGGTCATCCACTGTCAGAACACCTTCCTTTTCTAGCGCTCTTCGTGCTGGGGCTGCTAGGGACGATAAGAAACTATCAATAGGTTTCCTTTCATTCTCGCAAATTGGGCAAGTGGGGCATTCACTGCATTTGTAATACTGATGTCCGTTATTACACCTTCATAAGCTTTTTTTCAACTGGGCCTTTTCTAAATTTTCTGCCAACCTAAACTTTAATATCTCAGCAATTAAACTAAGTGGAAGACGCTTATCCAAGGGAAATTGCACGGCTCCTTTCGAGGACTTATAGATTGACAGGTCCTCTTTGAACTTACGAATTGCTGAGGGTGCGGGGTAGAAGCCAATATGGTTTTTATAGGCTGCAAAGTGAACGAGATTGCCATGCAGAGCGAATGTCGGGATGCCGTAGTTAATGATTTCCTTAGCCTCTGGAGCGCACCGTTTAATTTCCGCTCTCAATTGTTCCAAGAGAAGCTGCACTTCCCTTGGGAAACCTTTTATATATTCATCGATGCCACTCGAATCAGTTTTCATAAATATAAATTATCGCTGAAAGCTCAATGTCGCTTTTTCGTTGAAGGCCAGCTGTTCGTTCGCCCTTTTATGATAATATAGGTAAGATAAGACTCCGATTGTCAGGGGTAGTAGGATGGGGAGCCAGTCAGAGGTTGGAGCACCAATAGCTTTGACTGAATAGATCGCCCCTATCAAATCAAAAATCAGCCCTGCATACGCCCATTCTTTTATCCTTGGATAGCCTGGAATAAGTATTGCGATTCCACCTAGCAATTTGGCCACTCCAATGAATGGTATAAAATACGTGGGATATCCAAGGTCGACATGCATTCCTTTTACAGCAAGGTCCATAATAAGAATATCAGGTATCGCTGAACCTACCATAAAAAAGGCGAATAATCCGGTAAATGTCCAATATAAAATATTTGTCTTTTTCATCAATGTTCTTTTTAGTTAGTTGTGTGATAATTTAGTTTTTGTGATAGACTGTCCATTTCTTCGTCAATGATTATTGTAAGCTTCTGTTATAGTTAAATAACCAATTGTTGCCATATTTATCCGTAAGTCCTCCAAAGAGCGCACCCCAGAAGGTAACGTCTAACGGATGGGTTGCTATCCCCCCTTCTGCGAGCTGTTGATAGCTCTCTCTAATTTCTTTCTCACTTGTACACATTAGTATAAGGGACACTGCATTTCCCAATGTGCGACCTGATTCAGGACACATATCTGAGGCCATTAAAACGAGCTTCTCATTTTCCAAGATAGAATGCATAATATTATCTCTGATCTCAATTGGCATCTTATCCGCCATAGTAGATTCTCCTATTGGTTGAAGTGTCAGTTTTCCTCCGAGGCAATTTTTATAGAATGTCATCGCTTCTCTACAATTACCGTTGAACGTTAGGTAAGCATGTATTTGGCTCATCTTTCTTCTTTGAAATTTTAATTATTATTCTCCAGCTTTCTTTAACACAGCAATGTCCAACTTTTTCATCTTTAGCATTTCCTGCATTACCTTTTCTTTGTTATTTGATTTGGTCATTAAATCCCCTAGCTCAGAGGGTACTACTTGCCACGAGATCCCGAATCTATCCTTCAGCCAGCCACATTTTTCCGTTGTTCCGTCCTCTGAGAGGCGCTGCCAGTAATAATCAATTTCTTCCTGCCCATCGCAATTAACGAGGAATGATATCGCCGGGGTGTAAGGGATATCCACCCCACCATTTAATGCGGTGAAACTTTGACCATCAATTTCGAACGTCATTGCCAGAACCTTTCCCTTCCCTAATCCAGAAATCTTAGATCCTGAATCACCATAGTAGGAGACCTGGTTTATTTTGGAATTCTTGAAAACCGTTGTATAGAAATTAACAGCTTCTTCTGCATTGGCATTGAACCATAGACAGGGAGTTATCTTTTGCTTCTGTAGCATATACTTATATGTTGCTTATTAAATAT
>DASVUU010000401.1:0-8388 GCA_036386935.1 Cytophagaceae bacterium
CGCTTCCTTTCTGAGTGCTCTCTTTTTCAGCCGAGGCCGTCTGAGTGGGAGCTGTTTTTACAGGAGCCGATCCGTCACTTGAAATTTTGCAAATAACAGCACCTATTGGAAGAGTTTCACCTTCTTTTGCCACTATTTGAAGCGTACCCGCACTTTCAGCGCGTAACTCAAAAGTCGCTTTATCAGATTCTATTTCACAAAGCAAATCTTCTACCGCTACCACGTCCCCATCCTTTTTTGTCCATCTAGCTATCGTGACTTCATTGATCGATTCTCCAACAGTTGGCACTTTCATCTCCATCACTTGTCCAGCCTGAGGCTTGGTAGTCACAGCAGAATACATTTCTTTAGGCTGTTCTTGCTCCGCTTTAGGTTGCTCTGTCGTTTGAGCTGCACCCTTGCCGTCGCTTTGAATGTCACATATTAAACCTCCGATTGGAAGAACATCTCCTTCTTGTGCTTTAATGTGCAATATTCCTGAAGCTTCTGCATTGAGTTCGAACGTAGCCTTGTCAGACTCCAGCTCGCACAATAGGTCATCAGCGTTTACAAACTCGCCATCTTTTTTATTCCACTTAGCAATGGTTACTTCTGTTATAGATTCTCCCACTGTAGGGACTTTCATTTCTGCCATGATTATTTTTTCTAGCTTAAAAATTTATAAAATTATGGCCTAAGAGAAAGCCTGTATTACAATTTGTTTTTGGGATTCTGTATGCGCCTTAGCATATCCTACTGCTGGAGAAGCTGCCTCATCACGTGCAACAACATTTAGATCCACTTTTTTGTACAATTGTCTCAATAAGTAGCTCCAAGCACCCATGTTCACAGGCTCTTCTTGTACCCAGTAAACTTTCGCATTGCTATATTTTTTCAATATTGCATCTAATTGTTTCTGAGGAAGCGGATACAGTTGTTCCAATCTTACAATAGCGACATCCTTTCTGCTCTTTCCTTGTTGCTCTTCCAATAGATCATAATAAACCTTACCGGAACATAGCAATAGTTTCTTTACTTCCTTTTCTTTTACGAATATATCGTCAATAATCTCTTTGAAGCTACCCTGTTTGAAATCTTCAAGATTAGACATTACTAATGGATGCCTCAACAATGATTTTGGAGACATTACCACCAATGGCTTTCTAAATTGCCAAGTCAATTGTCTTCTCAGTAAGTGGAAGAAGTTTGCCGGTGTTGTAGCATAGGCCACAATAATATTCAGGTCCGCACAAAGTTCTAAGAACCTTTCTAAACGAGCGCTCGAGTGCTCTGGTCCTTGTCCCTCGTACCCGTGAGGAAGCAACATCGTGATACCATTCATTCTTTGCCATTTAGTTTCACAGCTAGCAATGAATTGGTCAATCATCACTTGTGCGCCATTTGCAAAGTCTCCAAATTGAGCTTCCCAAATTACCAAAGCATTAGGGTTCGCCATTGCATACCCGAACTCAAACCCTAAAACACCATATTCTGAAAGTAAAGAGTTGTAAATTCTAAAGCTCTTTTGTTTGTCAGCAATATTATTCAGCGTGTAGTAAGGCTCGTTAGTTTCAGCATCTTTCAATACTGCATGCCTATGGGAAAATGTACCTCTCTGCACATCCTGACCACTTATCCTTACAATCTTTTTATCAAGTAAAAGGGAACCATAGGCCAGCAATTCTGCTGATGCCCAAGTCAACTGCTTTGACTCAAAAAATTGCTTCTTTCTTTCTTTTAACAGATTCTCAATTTGTTTGATGGGCTTAAATCCTTCAGGAATAGTAATAAGTGCCGTGGCAACTTTTTCTATTACGTCATTGGAAATGCCGGTTTCTGGAGATTTATCAAAATCCTCAGTAGTAGCTCTTCTCAACTCTGCCCACTCTTTTTCCATTTTTTGGAAAGTATAAGGCAAAGGCTTTTGCTTCACTTGATTCAATCTGTCTTGGAGAAGATCCCGGAACTCCTTGTCCATATTGGTTGCAAGCTGTGCGTCTACATCTCCTCTTTCGATAAGCTTTTTATTGTAAAGCTCTCTTGGATTCGCATGCCGAGATATGATGTTGTAAAGTGAAGGTTGTGTGAATTTTGGTTCATCACTTTCATTGTGACCATGTCGGCGATAGCAAACCATGTCAATAAATATGTCTCGCTGGAATTTCTGACGAAACTCAGTTGCCATTCTTACGCAGAATACCACAGCTTCAGGGTCATCTCCATTCACGTGTAATACAGGGGAGTCTATTACCTTGGCAACATCAGTACAATAGATACTCGATCTTGCGTCATCAAAGTCAGTTGTAAATCCAACCTGGTTGTTTATGACAAAGTGAATAGTTCCGCCAGTGCTATATCCAAGTAGCTTAGACATTTGTGCGACTTCGTATACAATTCCCTGGCCTGCCACAGCTGCATCGCCATGAATTAGTATAGGTAGAATTTTAGTGTAGTCGTATTTGTAAAGTCGATCACCTTTCGCTCTTACATAACCCTCAACTACAGGGTTTACAGCTTCAAGGTGGGAGGGATTTGGAGTTAACTTTAGGTAAACTTTTTTTCCTGATACAGATTGAAGCTCACTTGAGTAACCCATGTGATACTTCACATCACCGTCACCCATTGTTAGATCAGGTACAGCTGTACCTTCAAATTCATTAAATATTTGCTGATAGGTCTTACCCATTACGTTGGCCAAGACATTCAGACGGCCTCTGTGGGCCATTCCTATAACAACCTCTTGTACGCCGAGGTCGGCGCCCGTGTTGATGATTGCATCTAAGGCAGCAATTGTCGTCTCTCCACCCTCTAAGGAAAATCTTTTTTGACCGATATATTTTGTATGAAGGAAGTTTTCGAAAACTACTGCTTCATTCAGTTTGGAAAGAATTCTTTTCTTTTCATCCAAAGAAGGATTGAAACTAAGTGATTCCTTTTCTATCTTATTTTTAAGCCACTCGAGCATTTCTGGCTCCCGAATGTACATGTATTCAAAACCGATGGTTCCTTCGTAGATAAACTTTAGGGCTTCAATGATTTTTCTTAAAGAAACAGCACCAATGCCTAGCTCTTCACCTCCTTGAAATACCGTATCAAGATCGCTATCACTTAAACCAAAGTCTTTTAGATCTAAAAGGGCTTTTCGATCCTTTCTTTCTCTTACTGGGTTAGTTTTAGATTTTAGGTGAGCCCTGCTTCTATAAGCGTGGATAAGAGCCCTAACTTGGAATTCCTTCACGGAGATGCCTTCTTTCTGGCCGTTGGCACTTTGTAATGAAAATGCAGTCGTCCCTCCGTTTTCTCCATTTGCTTTAGAAAAGTCGAAGCCTTCAAAAAATTTCTGCCAGCTATAGTCTACTGACGCTGGGTCTTTGGTGTAGGAAATATATAGCTCATCGATGTAATTACTATGAGCATTTGAAACATAAGAGAATTTATCCATAATATTTAAATAGCATGCAAAGTTAGCAAGGTTTTTTAATGTTAATAACTTAATATTCGCATAGGCAAATATTCCTGTAAGTCAGCAATTAATCATAATTAACGAAGTCCTCCAGGTATTTAAACCGTGAAGTCAGCTTCCCCTTATTAGTAATCTTACCTCTTTCTATCACGTTGTCAGGGTCATATCCCAATAATGGAACAATCACATTATTCATTAATTGAGTACCAAAATCTTTGGAGGCATCCCGTGACAATTCCCCTGGAAGATTATCGATAGCCATCACAGAAATATTATTTTTATCTGAAAAAGCCAGTTCTAACTCACCCGTATAAGGATTATAATCATACACCGGATCATTGATAGAAGAAGCCCTCTTAGTGCAGGGGATAGAGCCGTTGATGTCACAGGTTATATCTGCAACAACTTTTACCCTGAAATCCTCCCGGTACATGTCTTCTTTTGTAAAAAGACTAGGTGCGTCAGGGTTCCAATAGGCTCCAGCAACCAAGATATCTGCCGCACTAGAAAATTTATAAAAGGTCGAATAGTAGTTGTGAGGGTTGTGATAGAAGTCAGAGTCAAAATTCTTCGTTATTTTATGTCGGTAATAATCCGATGATTTAGGATTACAATAGACTGGCTGTTCAAATTTCTCACTTAGAAATTCTTTAGGCTCAACCTTCTTTATTTTCAATAACTCTAACACTTCTTCTACTCCTTTGCTTACCCTTCCCGAACCCGTTAAGACGATTTTTATGGCCGGAAGTTTTATTTTTTTCATTTCCGTCTTTACTTCTTCGAAGTCGAAACATTTGAAGGCCGGCTTCAAGGAATACAGCTTGTATTTCTCACCGTAAGTCTTCAGGGCATTATAACAGCCAACTATGCCTGCATATTTTCCAA
This sequence comes from Cytophagaceae bacterium, assembly GCA_036386935.1. Taxonomy (GTDB): domain Bacteria; phylum Bacteroidota; class Bacteroidia; order Cytophagales; family Cytophagaceae; genus DASVUU01. Next base: position 4,328 of record DASVUU010000401.1, read on the forward strand.
AAGCGATGATCCTATTGCCATTGACATCGGTGAGACATTCATAGTCAATAAGGGTAATCTTCTTCTCCATAATGGTTTGCAGAAGCTTACGATTGTGCGGCTGTTTCTTTATAGTATGAGAGAAAAAGAAATAAGTCTTGTCGTGCATCAATAAGGGAATAGGCACCTCTTTCACTCCAAAAAGAATGTCGCATTCCGATAGGTCTTCCTTAAGTTCTATGCCATTGGCAGCGTATTCCCCATCCTTAATACATCTTTCCTGACTTGGTTGGATAAAAAATTCTAAATTCGGATGGGTCTCAGCAAGTTGCTTGCATTGCTCTGGTAGTAAGGGCACTCTCTTGTCCGTCGGAATTCTTCCTTCTTTCAGTATCCCAATTTTGATGCTCCCCATAAAAGTATTTTTTATTGTTTTTTGTAAAACACGAAGCCATTTTTCTGGCCAATTTTTATAAAGCCTTTTACTTGATCAAGGTCTGAATTGTTGATTTTTGTTACCAAATAAACCGGTTTTGGCAAGGGATCCCAAATATGCTGTGCCTCCGAATAAAGGGCGTTTTCTGGCATTCTTTTACCATAGAACAAATGGGCATAGCTCTTATACCCATGAACATCTAAAATGGCATTTTCATCTTTTTTAGATTCAAAAAAATCAATGGCTGCCCTTTGCGAAAATGCTTCAATTTTTGGCACCAAAAAGTAAAGTGCAAATTGAATAAGCACACAGGTTGACAAGAAAAGCACTGAGATTTTTTGATAATTATTTCTATTAGAAAAATAAATATAAAGGATGACAAAAATATAGAGGATACCTGGTATCCATTCAAAGCCGGACATAGGGATCTCTGCCTCCAGATTCGCCAAAGCAAAATCATCTTTTATTAAAAAGGCATACTTTTCTAAAAGGCTTTTTTTGTGTTGGAGAAATAATGGGAATGCCGCAAAAAGAAGTCCAATAAGTACGCCAATGATTAAGATTTGAACACGATAGAGCTTCTCAATTAAATTCCCAGCAAGCATTTTCCATATAGAATATGCCGCAAAAAACGTAAGTGGGAAATAACAAAAAGAAGAGTAATGGACAATCTTGGTCTTGACAATCGAGAATAATATAAGGACTACTAAAAAACATATAACCATCCATAATTTTAAAATAGATTGATCTTCATTGTCTGCAAGATCCTTCTTAAATGCTTTGAAAATAAAAATTGAAGCAGGAAAACATCCTAGGTATAAAACTACAAAGTGATAGATGAATGGTCCTCCATGTCCAGCGTCTTGAGTTTTAAACAATCGAATTTGGTAAACTATAAACTCTTGTAGAAACCAGGGTCCATTTTTCACAGTTTCTATTCCAAACCAACCAAAGGCGACCAGCGCACATACTCCTGCAAAAACTAATGCCTCTTTAATAGTAAATGGATTGTTGTACCTGCCAATGTATACATTGGCCTGCAGTGGAGAACTATCTTTTTCACGGAGGTGATTTCTCCTTTTCAAAAATAAAATCAACAAATAAACTAGAATGCTTAGTCCAGCCACCAATAGTCCGACGGGCCCCTTGGTAATTACGGCTAGTCCAATAAATAGACCTGCTACCGCGCTATTTTTATATTTGCCTGAGGCAAACTTTTCAATTGACGATTTGTATATAAAATATATTCCGAGGAAAATGAATAGGTTGAAAACCGGGTCGATTATGCCTGACTTGAAGTATAAATGTGGTAAAAATGAGCCAGCATATACCATGGCCCACAATAGTCCCATTTTTTTGTCAAAGTGCTTCTTGCCAACGAAAAATAGAACTAGTAGTGTTATTATTCCCGTGATAGCATTCGGAAACCTGGCTGCATATTCATTGATTCCAAAGATTTTCATTGATAATGCCTGCATCCAGATAAAGAGAGGTGGCTTTTCCCAAAACGGTTTAAAATTAATCTGCACCCTCGCATAATCTCCAGTCACAAGCATTTCTCGTGCAGATTCTGCAAAATTTATCTCATCCCAATCAAATAGATGGACTGAGCCGAGAAAGGGCAGAAACAATGCGGATGCAATTATTGCAATAATGAGGTAGAGAGATGGTTTCACGATTTTGTTCTCAGAAATTAAGGGCTAATTTTTAGCCGTTGATATTTGATCTATTTTTAAAAATTTTTACAGGTCTTTGCAAATCCTCTCTTTTTGAAAGGCTGCTTTTTTCAAATAGAAAGAAAATTATCAAAGTCAGAACTATTGCTATTAATGTCCCAAAATATGTATCTATGAAAAAGTGCTGCAATAAGTACATTCTGGATATTCCCGTAAGAAATGCCAAAATAAAAAAAAGTATTCCAGAAAGAGGGTTTCGGGTGATAAGCGCTAAAACTAGAAAAATGGTGAATGCACCACTTGTATGTCCAGAGGGGAAACTAAAATGGGAATGTATTTCCAATCCCTCTATATAATATAGGTCCTTAAGTCCCTCAAAAAAAGCTTTAGGCCTAAGCGTATCAGCAAAAACCAATCTCTTGAGCGATTGAGTAACAATAGTTGTCAAAATCAAGGAAGTCCCAGCTACGATGCCGTAGTACCTCTTTATAAAAAAGAGAAAAAGAATAATAATCGTTTCGAAAATACCTTCTCCCATGAACGTTGCTGTCCGGAAGAACACGTCAAGAAAAGGATTGTGATGTTGATTTAAAAGTATTTCTAACTCTCCTTTTTCAATTATTGACAGAATTATAAATCCGACTATTAAATATATAGCAGAAAGGAGTAGAAAATATTTCGCATTCTTCAGCGATTTTACCACATCAATTATTCTTTTGGGGCAGGCTCCTCGTCTTCAGCTGACGACTTAAGACCGGGCCTATCCCTCAGTTTTTTATCATCTACGTTTTTATTCAAAAACTCATTAATCTTATCCAGGTCATAAGAGGTAACAATCTCCCCAAACGGATTTATCTGAATATCGAACCCCTTTAGATCCTTGTTAACTTGGGGTTTATCGGTTTTTGTTTTTCTCTTCGCCATAGTTTTAGATTTTTACCATTGCACTGAGAACTTCCTTTGCTTTACCAATCCTTTTGACGGCTTCGTCCTTACCTATGATTTCTATTATTTGCATCAAATCCGGTCCAGCACCTACTCCGGTGATTGCTAGCCTAAGTGCTTGTAACACCTTTCCAATCTTTACCTGGTTTCGCTCCAGCACTTCATTGAAAAGATTTTTAGCAGTATCAGCATTCAATTCCCCGCGACTTTCATTAAGACTCTCTGCAAACTCAGTAAGAATGTTGACAGCTTCTTGTGTCCATTTTGAACCTGCTACCGTTTGATCATATCCTTCGGGAGCAACAAAGAAGAACTTAGCCTCCTTCCAAAATTCATGAGGGAAGGTTACTCTTTCCTTCATTTGGCCACAAATAGCCGCAGCTTTATCAAGAGAGCAAGCAATGTTATTCTCTTTCAAATCTTTCAAAAGATAACCTGCCAATTCTTCGTTTGTTTTTACTTTCAGATACTGTTGATTAAACCACTTTGCCTTGTTGATATCAAACTTAGTTCCTGATTTGCCAATTCGTTCAATTGTAAATGCGTCAATTAATTCTTGAATAGAAAATAGTTCCTGCTGTGTACCGGGATTCCAACCTAAGAATGCAAGGAAATTGACCATAGCTTCACTCAGATAACCTTGTTCTCTAAAGCCTTCAGCCTTTTCCTGCGTATTAGGATCCTGCCACTCTAAGGGGAAAATAGCAAAGCCGTGCTTTTCCGCGTCTCTTTTGCTGAGTTTTCCATTTCCATCAGGTTTTAATAATAGCGGGAGGTGAGCAAACTTAGGCATTGTGCTTTCCCAGCCTAAAAATCTATAGAGCAAAACATGTAAGGGTGCCGATGGAAGCCATTCTTCACCGCGAATCACGTGGGAGATTTTCATTAAATGGTCATCTACCACATTAGCCAAATGATATGTAGGCATGCCATCAGACTTCATCAACACCTTATCATCAATGGCAGAGGAGTGCACCATTACCCAACCTCTTATCAAATCTTGCACTCTTATTTCTTCCTTTCTA
>DASVUU010000402.1:0-2945 GCA_036386935.1 Cytophagaceae bacterium
TCCAGAAACCAGATGCGTTTGCTGCAGAGGCTCTCGCACTCAGATTTCCTTCAACCCCGGCCACTTTAGAAATTCTTGACACCTCTCCTCCTACACCACCTATCATTTCCACCATCGAATTGTAGGCCTCAGCTATTTCAGCAAAAATATCGTCGTCTTCTTTTTGAAGCCGTACTGAGACATCCCCTTTCTTAAATGCATCGAGCGCATAAAGAACTCTATGCAACTGATTATATACATAATCCTGGTCGTCTAATTGAGCCAGGGATTGCGCACGGGAACTTTTGCTTTTGGGAGCCTTTGCTGGTATAGGCTTTACCGTCTTTTTGTTCTTCAAAGTCACGTTACCACGAGCAGAAGCGTCCTTTAAAGGTGCCTTATCTTGTGGGGCCTTATCCGATAATGGATCTTGATTTTGCTCTGTCTGGTCGTCTATGTTCAATGCCATATGGGTAAATGAAATTTATTTTAAATATTAAAACGATATGCTGGTTGGAACTGCTCCGAACAAAAAATGCACATACTGAATGTAACGCAATTATCTATTAAATGAATATTAGTAAATATTATTTGAATACAAATTCAAGACGAAATTTAAAGTATAATAATAAAAATTCTCCAAACTTCAGATTGGTTCTATATTATTGAGAAACTGAACTGTTTTGAAATTGTTTACAAAAAATAAAAAAAAATACATGACATTTATTTTTATTTTTGGCTGAAATGGAAAACCTAAAATTGATTCAGCAAGAACTTACGGAAGCAGCTAACCTGGTAAATACGTTTTTAACTAATCGAGATAACCTAAATGATATTAATACTGCTGCCAAGACAATGGTTGCAAGCTTAAAGAAGGGCGGAAAAATTATTTCTTGTGGCAATGGAGGGTCTGCTTGTGATGCGATACATTTTGCTGAAGAATTAACAGGCAGATATAGGGAAAATAGAGAGCCAATAGCGGCCATTTCTATTTCCGATCCAGGGCACATGACATGTGTGGCCAATGATTTCGGCTTCAATCAGGTATATTCCCGGTACCTAAAAGCTGTAGGCAAAAAGGGCGACGTCTTGCTGGCGATATCGACCAGTGGGAATTCAGAAAACGTCTTGAGAGCGGCGGAGCTAGCAAAGCAAAAAGGCATTAAAGTAATAAGCCTTACGGGAAAAAATGGCGGAAAGCTCGCCGAGTTTTCCGACATTATGATAAAGGTGCCCCATGAGGGGTATGCCGATCGGATCCAGGAAGTACATATTAAAGTGATACATATATTAATATTTTTAATAGAGAAATTGATTGAAGAAAAATCATAATCTATAATTCAAATTTTTAAAATAATGCTTGCTAAAACATTTGGTAGTGCGGTATTCGGTGTAAATGCCTACACTGTTACAATAGAGGTAACTGTCTTGCAGGGTACTAAGCTCTATATGGTAGGGCTTCCTGACAGCGCAGTGAAGGAAAGTGAGCAACGTGTGGAGTCCGTAATAAAGAATCTACACTACACGATGCCTAGACAAAAAGTCGTTGTAAATCTTGCGCCAGCTGATATCAGAAAAGAAGGTTCTTCTTATGATCTACCGATCGCACTAGGTATACTGGCAGCCTCGGGCCAGATGACGGACAAAAACTTGGATCAATATGTAATCATGGGGGAGCTATCTCTTGATGGTGAGCTAAGACCCATAAAAGGAGTTTTACCAATCGCCATTGAGGCGCGCAAGAAAGGTTTCAAAGGATTGATATTGCCAAAGCAAAATGAAGTTGAAGCCTCTATTGTAAATAACCTGGATGTTCTAGGTGTTTCTCATATCAGTGAAGCCATCGACTTTTTTGAAGGTAGGTTAGAACTAATTCCCTGCGTAACGGATACTAGAGAGATGTTTTTCAACAGCATCAATAGCTACGATGCAGACTTTTCCAATGTACAAGGTCAGGAAAATATAAAAAGAGCGCTGGAAATCGCTGCCGCCGGAGGACATAACGTGATAATGATTGGTCCGCCTGGTGCAGGTAAAACAATGCTTGCAAAAAGGCTACCATCCATCCTTCCACCGCTGAGTCTGCATGAGGCCTTAGAAACAACGAAGATCCATTCGGTTGCTGGAAAACTCGGAAAAGCGGCCGCACTCATTTCTACGAGGCCTTACAGAGCACCACATCATACCATTAGTGATGGGGCACTAGTTGGAGGTGGCGGTATTCCCCAACCAGGTGAGATATCATTGGCACACAATGGAGTGTTATTTCTGGACGAACTTCCAGAGTTTAAAAGGACAGTGCTAGAGGTCATGCGACAGCCGCTGGAAGAAAGAAGGGTCACCATAAGCAGGGCAAAGGTTTCGGTAGAGTTTCCATCAAACTTTATGCTGATAGCGAGCATGAACCCTTGTCCGTGTGGATATTACAACCATCCCGAAAAAGAATGTGTTTGCGGCCCTGGCATTGTACAAAGGTATTTAAATAAGGTGAGTGGACCCTTACTCGACCGGATTGACATCCATGTAGAGGTTACCCCTGTTTCCTTTGACCAAATGACTGCGAATAGAAAAACAGAAAGCAGCGAGGAGATCAGGACCCGGGTTATAAGGGCCAGAGAAATACAATCCGATCGATTTAAGACCATCCAGGAATCAGAGCCTATCTATTCCAACGCGATGATGCCTCCACAGATGGTCAAAGAAATTTGCAAAATTACCGATGCAGGAAATTTACTTCTCAAAACCGCCATGGAAAAACTTGGGTTATCCGCAAGAGCGTATGATAGGATACTAAAAGTTGCTCGAACTATTGCCGACCTAGCAGCCAGTAGTGATATTAAAATAGAACACCTGGCAGAGGCGATTCAATACAGGAGCCTTGACCGTGAGAACTGGGCTGGATGAGAGGGTTACCCTCCATTTAGCCGCTCAGTTGGACCCGATTTCAAACGTTCTGTATTATTTTG
>DASVUU010000403.1:0-3903 GCA_036386935.1 Cytophagaceae bacterium
GCGCTGCTTTCAAATTTTCTGATTGATCGTCCCTTTTATTTGCTTCTGGGCTCCTAGTTTTAGAGCCATAACCAATCGCAACAACCTCCTCAACATTTTCACTAGGCCTACCAACGGCGATTTGATGCTCGGCAAATACAAGCATATCGTTGTAGATAGCCGGATGATCATAGGAGGACGCTCTTCTTTGAGCCGCGACTGGAGCAGATTGTTTCTCTTCAACTATAATTGAGTCAGCATAGGCCCTAGATGGAAGCATTTCATTTAATTCTTCCGCAGGAACTGCTTCATCCGATTTTGTGATTGGCTTAGCCGTTGCCAAATCAGGGGCAGACAAAGGCTCGCTATTTTTTAGGACCTGAGCGGAAGGCTCGGGTTCCTTGTCGTAAGAAGGAGCAGGAAGTAATTCTTCCCTATGCACCATTATAGCTGTTTCATCTCTCACAGCTATTTCAGCCTGATGGGATTGATACCTTAGAAATGTAAAAACCAGTCCACAGACTAATACCAATACAGCGGCAGCGGACCAATATGGAACATAATTGAATCTTTCCTTTTGGGCTATTTTTTGATCGATCCTTGCATTGAGCTCTCCCATAATCTTGGAAAGGGCTCCTCCATCAGGTAGCATCTCTATTCCCTCCATGCCTTCGGAGTATAGTTCAGCAGATTCCATGCGCTTTTCAAAAGCTTGTCTTTCCTCTACAGACATCTGCCCCTCCAAGTACTTTTTCAACTCCTCCTGCGTGGGAGGAGGCGAGGAAGAAAAGAAAGATTTCATTTTATTCTGCATGGTGTCTTTGTAAAATGATTTTTAAATTCCTTTTGCCGTTCTGCAGGAAGCTCTTCACCTGATTCATGGTATACCCAGTTTCATCACATACTTCCTGATAAGTCTTTTCTTTGAGAAAAAACAGCTGTACGCAAACCCTTTGTTCCTCACTCAGGCATTGAATAGACGCCTCCATTTTCTGCAGCTGTCCCTCTTTCTCTATAAAGAGATGCAAATCCTCTTCACTTTCCATAACCAGATCGGGCAAACTATCGGATACGCTTTCGATGTTGGATGACTTGTGTTGTCTAAGTTGCATAAGACAATTGTTTCTACTGACCATGTGCAGCCAAGCCTTAAAATTAGTAACCGAATGTTTTTTTAGATCATCCATCAACTTTTCAAAAATCACCATAACAGCGTCTTTGCTCTCCTCCTGATCCTTTAGATATTTCATACATACCCCAAAAACAAATGGAGTGTAGCGTTTAAATAATTCCCCAAAAAGCGCGCTGTCACTGGTCTCCTTATATTTCAGGATCAGTTCCTCGTCTGATAAAGTACTGGGAGATTTATTTTTTCGAAAGAACATTAAAAATTAAGATACAGAAAATCAATGGCTATTCTAGCTTTCAAGAAGGTGTCTGATCGGAATAGAAAATAAAATTAAAATTTTTTATGGAATAGTATTGATCCCATCATCTTTTAAGTGAGCTCAAAGAAACTAAAATATTTAATTTAAACACTAACTCTTATGAATCACTTCCAAATCTATTTTAAAAAATTGTTTTTGCCTGCACTAATAGTGTTTGTGCTATTTTCGTGCGACCAGGAAAAGGCAAAACATAAGCAGCGGGATGCGACAACTGAAGTTACTAGTGAATCTCAGCCCATTCCTAACGATAAAACCGGAAATAAATATGTAATAAAGTCGGATCAAGTAAACGAAGAGCTTCCTGACGAAAAATTAGCAATTGAACACGAGCAGAACGCTTCTTCGCCGGTTATGCGCGAACAGTCACTAGACGAAGTCGTTTCCATTGGCTATGCGACGAGAGCGGCTCATGAAAGAAAGGCCGATAATATTCAAGGCGAGAACTACAACACAGAGGCCTACAGCCTAATTCAGGAAAATGAATTTCTTGCTTCGAAAGAAAATCCTCTGTCTACATTTTCAATAGATGTCGATGCAGCGAGCTACTCGAACTCGAGAAGGTTTCTAAACAATGGATCCTTACCTCCCGCAGATGCAGTAAGGGTCGAAGAGTTTATTAATTATTTTAGCTACGACTACCCACAACCAAAAGGAAAGGACCGCTTTGCCATCGTTACTGAAGTCTCAGAGTGCCCTTGGAATGAAGCTCACCAATTGGTTCATATAGGTTTGCAAGGAAAAAAGATCCCCTTCAATGAAATCGCACCTATCAATTTAGTCTTTCTTATTGATGTGTCAGGTTCAATGGATGAAGTTAATAAGTTGCCTTTGTTGAAAAAATCCTTTAAGCTATTGGTGAGCAAGATGAGGGCCAAAGATAGAATAGCAATGGTGGTATATGCTGGTGCAGCAGGTCTTGTATTACCATCTACCTCGGGAGCCCAGAAGGAAACAATCCTTCAAGCGATAGATCAATTGAATGCAGGCGGATCTACAGCCGGTGGCGAGGGAATAAAGCTTGCCTATAAGATTGCGAAAGAGAATATGACTGACAATGGACAGAATCGTGTAATTCTAGCCACAGACGGAGACTTCAACATTGGAGTTTCATCAGACGGGGAAATGACCAGACTTGTGGAAGAAAAAAGCAAAGACGGGATATATCTAACGGTATTGGGCTTTGGAATGGGAAACTACAAAGACTCTAAAATGGAGTCAATGGCCGATCATGGCAATGGCAACTACTTTTACATCGACGATATGAACGAAGCGAAGAAAGTTTTGGTCGACGAATTGGACGGTACGCTGTATACAATCGCCAAGGATGTGAAGATTCAGGTCGAATTTAATCCTGCCAAAGTAAAAGGATATCGCTTAGTGGGATATGAGAACAGAATGCTTAAAAAGGAAGACTTCAACGATGACAAAAAGGACGCCGGTGAACTTGGCGCGGGCCACACAGTCACCGCTTTGTACGAAATCATCGCCGCAACTAGCAAAGAAGAATTGAATGGAAAGGTAGATGGGTTGAAATATCAAAAGCCCACAGCGACCGTTAACAATTATGGAAGCGAATTGATGACGGTGAAACTTCGATATAAAAATCCTGAGGAGTCAGCGAGTAAATTGATTGTGGAAACACTTACAGATAAAAATGTAAAGCTCGAATCCGCTTCTAACGATTTTAGGTTTTCTGCCGCAGTAGCTTCATTTGGGCTCCTTTTAAGAGACTCAAAATTCAAGGGAAAGGCTAACTATGATACGGTGATAGAATTGGCAACTCAATCAAAAGCGAAAGATGATGAAGGCCACAGAGCAGAATTTTTGAAACTTGTAAAGATGTCGCAGTTGCTTGCCAATGATGCCAGAAGTAGCCGTTAGAATATAGTGATTTAAAAAAAGCCGTCTTTATTTAGGCGGCTTTTGTATTTCTTGGCAAGTAATCTATGTATTACCTCCAATTTGAAAATGCTTTTAAAAGCCTATTGCAACAAAAGATTGTAAAAGTCAATCGTTGCGTCCTCCTCGGAATCAGAGGTCATTTTCAATTGTAGATTATTTTTGTCCTTATACAATTTATATCTTCCGTTCAGAACGAGCGAAGGATCGGAAGGGGAAATCCACATACACTCATTTCTGAATTCAATTTCGTCACCTGAAATAATATACCTTCCTCTGCAGACACCTGGAGCTTGCTCGTTCTGACTCTTAGCCCAAAATTTTCCAGCTCTTAGGTTAAGCGTTACATTGGTTGGTACAACATCCTCAGAGTTCGAATACCTGTTAAATGTGCCACTGTATGTTCCTTGATAATCTGCGATCTCCAATTCCCTATTCTTACCGGAAAAAAGAGTATAAATAAAAACAAGTCGGTTTATGGAGTGTATCATAATTGTCAATTATTAATATAGACTCTAACTTTTCAAATAGTTGCACAACCAATCGAAATATTTTTTATTGCCTTTAGGTAGATGTC
>DASVUU010000404.1:0-5161 GCA_036386935.1 Cytophagaceae bacterium
CCTTAATTATGATATAATGATTTTATATTATTATAAATCAATATTTTTAACTGTATTTTAATTTATTTATTTACGTCTTTAAAAATTATTGGGTTTTAAAAAAGTACTGTTAGATAATAAGTTTTTAAAGTGTAATAAACACCGTTGCTGGCATAATTTGTTAATTTTAGCCCTATCGATTGAAATTGAATTAACTTAATCAAATTTCATTTAAACATACGACGTTTCGCGTCGACGTCTAGGATACTAATATTTTGGATTACTTTTTTTCACGTCCCCAAACATGAATATGGTATAAATGAATTTACTTTTAGGTTTTCCATTTAAACCAGTTATAAAAACTCATGATATCGTTTATGAACTTAATTAAATTGATAATAGCGCTCCCTTTCTGCTTTGACACTCTTGCTCAAGGTGTTGAATCTAGTAAGGTCTTTCCTGTTGATAAATTAAAGGAAGATTATAAGATTTTCCGAGATGCCATTACTGACGCTCACCCTGCTGCTTTTAGATACATTTCACGAGAGGGTTTAAATCTTTTTTATGATAGTATTTCTACATCTATAAATTCTCCTATGACTGATGAGGCATTTACAAGGTTGCTTTTGCTTTCAGTAGCAAAAATAAGATGTGCACATACAATTGCACTTTTTCCAGTTACTTCATGGTTTAGTAACCCAGACATAAAAAAGCGGACGATCTTACCGTTGAACTTTAAATTTATCGATAACCAGGCTTTCGTATCTAGATCTTTTAGTAAGGTAACGTCCGCAAAAATAATTGGTCAAAGAGTAATCTCCATCAATAATGTCCCTATTGAAACTTACATAGATCAATTTTTGCCTCTATTAAATAGCGATGGATATATAAGTTCATCTAGAAATGAACAACTTTCCATAAAATTTAAAGATTATTTTTCTTATTTTATCGCTCGTCCAGATACTTTTAGTTTAGAATTGGAGCAACCATTTTCCCACGACTATCAACTATTAAAAATTCCTGCCATTGCCATTAGTGAATTACTTGAGGGTTTATCATTAAAGGATTACCTGCCTTTCCGATTTAAATTGGAAACTAACGAGGTAGCTTATTTGAGAATGGATGATTTTTTGATTTCAAATCTAAAAAAGGCTTATCAAATAAGTTACAAAAAATATTTGAGGCGATCTTTTATGGAAATGGAAAAGAAGAAAATAAAATATTTAATAATTGACGTGAGAAATAATGGCGGTGGAAATGGAGAGGTAGGTGCAAGTCTTTTTTCACACATTGCATATAAAAGTTTTATTCACGAAAGATCAACAGTTATAAAATATAAAAAATTTAACCAGCACTATGTGAAATATGCCAAAAAAGGAGATCGGTTAGATGGATATTGGGGAATACAGACTGATACCGGGTTTACTTTAACACACTTTTATTCCAAACTAAAGCGACGATGGAAACCTAAAATAAATTCTTTCAAAGGTACTGTCACCGTGCTATCGGGAGGAAATACATATTCTGCAGGCAGTGCTTTTGTTGGGTTGTTTAAAGCTGAAGGAAGGGGCGCAATTATAGGGGACGAAACAGGTGGTTATGCATTTGGTCCTACAGGCTACTTGAGACTAGAATTGGAACTTCCCAATACAAAGACCAGAGTAATTATACCTTTAGTTATAGCCCGTCTCAATATCGACGCCTATACCTTTGGTCAAGGTGTCACGCCCATATTTAAAATTAGTGACGAGGAAAGGATACATAGCCTTTTAGAGGGATACGACCCAGAGTTAAAAAAAGCTTTAGAATTATTTGAGAAGTAAGATCGATCAAAAACGGAAGACTTGTCGGGAGGCTAGTATTTTATCTGATTTAGATAATTCTGAAAAATGATTTTGTCAGGCATTAACAACCCATAATACAAGTTAAATCTTTCTCAGAAAGTCTCATGATTTATCGAGATCATGATACCCAGAAGCTCAATACATAAAACAAATAATAAAATATAAATTCGCTTCCATAATAATAAGGCAAATAAAGCACAATAGACAATTGGCAATAAAAAAACTCCGTTGATAAGGCTGCTGAAGGAGTGTTGCGGCAGCTTCAAATTTACAAACTGTGTAAAGTTATATAAAACTTAAACTCATTCCATAGGCAAAAAAATAGCCTACTGAATCAGTAGGCTATTGAAGAGGTCGCGAGCGGATTTGAACCGCTGTAGAAGGTTTTGCAGACCTCTGCCTAGCCGCTCGGCCACGCGACCCTGAGCGTATGCAAACTTATAAATAAATTATCACTATACAAATTAAAAGAAGGATTAAGGCTCTTCAGAAACCTTAATCCTTTCAATAATTACTATTCCTCGTCTATTTCACCTTTAGCCTTTTTCGCTTTTGGTGCTTTAGCTTTAGGAGCATCCTCATCTTCTTCTGCATCATTTATTTTAGCAGTTTTCTTAGGAGCTTTGTTGCTGTTCATTAGTTCAACGCCATCCATCTGATCTTTCAATGCAGAAAGAGCAGCTATGTCGCCCAAAGTAGATTTCTCAACTTCCTTCGCTTTTGGCTTCTGAGTTCCAGCAGTATTTGCTTTTGCAGGTCTTTTTTCTTCAACCGGATCAGAGTAAACTTTGGTATGTGAAAGGATAATCTTTTTGTCGTCTTTAGAAAACTCCAAAACTTTAAAGTCTAGAGTTTCACCAATTTCAGCAACCTTAGTATCTTCTTTTACCAATTGCTTAGTAGCCGCAAATCCTTCGATACCGTATGGTAACTCTAAAGTCGCACCTTTATCATTTCTTGAAAGAATCGTACACTTGTGAACAGATCCAACTGAGAATACAGTTTCAAACGTATTCCAAGGATTTTCCTCTAACTGTTTGTGACCTAAAGCAAGTCTTCTATTTTCAACATCCAACTCCAATACTTGTACCTCAAGGGTCTCTCCTACTTTAACAAACTCAGATGGATGTTTAATTTTCTTAGTCCAAGACAAATCAGAAACGTGTACCAAACCATCTATACCTTCTTCAAGCTCGATGAACAATCCAAAGTTAGTAAGATTTCTAACAACACCTGAGTGCTTGCTTCCTACACCATACTTAGTAAGTACATTTTGTTTTGTCCAAGGATCTTCAGTCAATTGTTTTATTCCCAAAGACATTTTTCTTTCGTCTCTATCCAAAGTAAGAACAACAGCTTCTAACTCATCGCCTACTTTTATAAAGTCTTGAGGATTTCTCAAATGTTGAGACCATGACATTTCTGAAACGTGGATAAGTCCTTCAACGCCAGGGATCAATTCAAGGAACGCGCCGTAGTCAGCTACATTTACGATCTTACCTTTTACTTTAGATCCAACTTGGATTTCAGCAGCCAAAGAATCCCAAGGATGTGAAGTCAATTGCTTCATACCAAGAGAAATTCTCTTTTTATCATCGTCAAAATCAAGAACAACAACGTTCACTTTTTCATCCAGCTTCAATACTTCTTCAGGATGGTTTATTCTACCCCATGAAATATCAGTGATGTGTAGCAATCCGTCAACGCCTCCAAGATCAATAAATACTCCGAAGTTGGTCATGTTTTTGATAACTCCTTCAAGTACTTGTCCTTTCTCAAGGTTGTTAAGTATTTCGGCTTTTTGCTTCTCGATGTCTTTCTCGATCAACACCTTGTGAGAAACTACGACGTTATCATTAGTGTAGTTGATTTTCACAACCTTCACTTCCATTTTCTTACCAACAAAAATATCGAAGTCTCTGATTGGTTTCACATCGATTTGTGAACCTGGCAAGAAAGCCTCAACACCAAATATATCAACGATAAGACCACCTTTAGTTCTTCTTTTTACGATACCTTCTATAACAGTATCATTGTCAAGACCAGATTGGATATTATCCCAAGCTTTTACAATCTTAGCTTTTCTTCTAGACAGAATAAGCTGACCGTTCAAGTCTTCTTGGTCTTCAACATAAACATCTACATCCATTCCAACTTTCAGGCCTTCGATGTCACGAAACTCTGATAAAGGAATCAATCCATCTGATTTAAACCCAATGTTAAGAATCACATCTTTATCTGTAATTCCAACAATTTTCCCTGAAACAACTTCTTTCTCAGTTACCTGAGTCAGCGTTTCAGAGTACTCTTTTTCCATTTCTTCTTTTTCCGAAGAACTGTATGCATTTCCAAACCCTTTGTTGTCAATGGCATCCCAGTTAAAATCTTCTTGAGGACTATTATCACCCATGTTTACTTTGGCTCTTTTTATACATCAACCATAGAGCAATAAGGTTGAAATTTGTGTTAAATAACTTATTACTAAGCTCCATTCACTCGAATGGGAGCGCAAAGGTAAGAAAATACAAACAATTTTAAAATCATTATATTTTATTGGGCATGCCCTCCTAGCGTCGGTCAGGCTGTGCATGGCTACGCTTCGCTCCGGTGCAAGCACCAGCTCCTTACGTCGCTGCCATTCTCATCCTTCATGCGTAGTCCTCCCAATGATGTTTATTCGAAACGTTGGTTAAAGGTTAATAACAGGTAATTCTTTATTCCACTTCATTTATTGGCTTTATTCGTGACCTTTATGGTTCTGGATGGGATAAAAAACAAAATCGTGCAGGAAACGCAATATTGACGTTATATAAATGATTAATACAATCATTTATATATATTGTCGCTTTCGATTATTAAATACTCTCAAATGCAATGCGACGGATTTGCTGTCGAGGAGGTGCATCTAGACAATGAATGAACCCTCAATTAAAAATGTAATTAAAACAGGACAGAAGTTTCGCCGAGTTTCAACTCTGTCTTGTTTTTTGCTAACTTTTCTTATCAAGAAAAAAAGTTAAGCCTGTCGGGCAAGGACGAAGTTCTATTGAAAACCAATCTCCGAATGCAGCAAAACAACTTTCGATACACGACTTAGGGTTCTTCGTGTCATTGGTTATTAATATAGATGGCTTCATATACCGTTCTGAATGAGAATCAACTCTATCGAAAAAGCCCTATAGCTTTGATAAATGGCGGTAAGGATTTTACTGGAGCAACCTTCGTATGGAATACAATTTATGAGAATAAACCCCTCTTTGTTCATTAAATATTCCATTCTCATCCAATCGATCTATCCTTACTTCTCCAGACGCATGTATAATTTGAGAATAGTTTAA
>DASVUU010000405.1:0-21294 GCA_036386935.1 Cytophagaceae bacterium
GATAGAAACATAAGGATTGGCAGCTACCTCTAAGAATGTTGCGCCACAAGCCATGATGCATAACGCGAGTAAAAATAGGGCATATATTCTAGTGTCTGCCGCAGGATAAAATAAGGCAGCTCCGAAGGCACATATTAACAAACCGATCAAAATTCCTTTTTTATACCCCACCTTTTTCATCACCCAGCCCGCCGGAATAGCTGCCAAGAAATATCCTCCAAAGAAGGCTGTTTGGATCAAAGACGATTGAAAGTCCGTGAGATTACACGCCTTTTTTAAATGGGGAATAAGGATGTCATTTAGATTGCCAGCAACCGCCCACATAAAAAATAAACTTGTTATGATGAGTAATGGTCGGGTATAATTTCTATTAGATGGTCCCGATGCGGACATTTTACTTTGCGAAGCAGGAGCGCTAACAGCCATATTATTTTGAATTTTATTGCAAGAATAGGAAATAGAAATTGAAAAAAACCAAATTTATCCCAAAAAATTAGCATTGATCGTTCTCAATCAGAGTGATTGCCTCCGAATGAGATGAAAGGGATTATGGAAATTTGAAACTGTTTTGTCTAAAATAAATTGTGCTGCCGTTGTTCCCATTTTTTCAAAATCCGTAGACATCACTGTAATTCCGTTGGCTAGAATCTCCTTCATAGGTGTATCATTATAAGAAAGGATGCCAACATCTAACCCAAGGACAAGATCCTGGGCCTGACAGGTCTTAATGATCTTTACTAAGTCCTCTTCTTCCACAACTATGAAGGCCTTCCCTTTCACTACCAATTCATCTTCAACTGTATCTACAATTCTGTTCAAGCGATGGTGCTCGTTACAAAATGATTTGAATCCTACCACTACATCTTTAGAATAGTCTCCTTGCGAGGGAAAGACCATAATCAATTCGTGATATTTCTCGAGAAGATCAGCCCCAGAATGCATTGCTTGATAGATGTCTTGCCTGAAATCTTGGTACACAGACGAATATTCCAGCGATGGGCTTTCATGGATTTCTTTGTCCAGCAAAAGCAGTCTGCCCGCCGGTATTTTGTAAAGGACCCTTGCAATGTCTTGATTTGAAGCGTTCAGTGGAGGAATAATTACAAAATAGTTGTAGTCTTTCACATGTTCCTTTACATGATTTTTAAAAAGGGTAAAATTATTATGATGAATAAAAAGATCAACTTTGGCATTTTCCCCAATGGTCTTGATGAAGGCATTGTAGACAGTTTTTTTATAAGTGCTTATCTTATTGAAACATAAAAATATCCTGAGATTATTCCCTGTCTCAGTGCTTTGAATATAATAGCCCTTGCCTTTGACAGAAGAAACAATTCCTCGGCTTTTTAACTCAGTATAGGCTTTCTCTACAGTGTCCCTGGATAAATAGTATCGCTCGCTAATTTCATTGATGGATGGTATTTGCTGACCCACTTCCAAGTTGCCCTCTTCTAATTCCTTTATCACGGAATTAATGATTTGGCGGTACTTAGGTATAAAAGATACATTATCAATCGATATGCGCATCAAAGAGAGGTCAATTTGAGAGAAACAATTAATTAGCAATTTAGCAGGATATGATAAAAATTGCTAAACTTGTTATTTAGTATTAAAATACTTTTAAGTTTTATAACTAAAACAGGATAGTGCAGGATGCATATCTATTCACAGCTCGTAATTTTGCATTTATATAATTGTTAGAAAAAGCATTTGAAATCATGGACGTAACAGAAAAATCAAAACCAGTTAAGAAAGAGACTTATAAGTATGTTAATTACTTATGGGATGAGCAAAAGGCGAAGAGTTTAGGAGATGATCAGGTAGCATTATTTATCTATAGATCAAATTTGTTGGGTGCTGATTTAAGGTTAACAAATTATGCAGGAGGTAACACCAGCGTAAAAATCAAGGACAAAGATCCATTGACTGGTCAATTGACCGATGTAATGTGGGTAAAGGGATCTGGAGGCGATATCGGGACTTTGAAAAAGAGCGGATGTGCGGCACTTTACTTAGACAAATTGCATAACATAAAGAAAGTATACAGAGGCTTAGAGCACGAGGATGAAATGGTCGCTTTATTCAATCATTGCATATTTGACCTAGATTCAAAGGCACCATCAATCGATACTCCCCTTCATTCATTTTTGCCATTTGCGCATGTAGACCACTTGCATCCTGATGCCTTGATTGCCATTGCAGCCGCAAAAGACGGTGAGCAAATAACCAAAGAATTATTTGGCGGTAGTCTTGCTTGGGTACCTTGGCAAAGACCTGGTTTCGATCTTGGTTTGAAACTAGAAAAGGCAGTTCAAGAGAATCCAGGAATAACCGGTATAGTTCTTGGTGGACATGGATTGTTTACATGGGGTGATACTGCTTACGATTCTTACATCAATACCTTGAATACTATCGAAAAGGCATCAGAATATCTGCATGAGAATTTCGGTAAAAAGAGAGCAGTATTTGGAGGTCAGAAAATACAATCATTTTCAAAAGAGGAAAGATTAGACAAAGCTGCAAAATTGATTCCTACCCTTAGAGGACTAGCTTCTACAGCAAATAGAATGGTAGGTCACTTTACAGATGATGAAAGAGTCTTGGAGTTTGTTAATAGCAATGACCTAGAGAAACTTGGTCCTTTAGGAACAAGCTGTCCTGATCACTTTTTAAGAACTAAAATCCGTCCATTAATCCTAGATATCAATGCATCTGACGACATCACCTCAGAAGATACAAAGAAGAAAATAGAGAAGCAGTTCGAAGATTACAGAAAGGACTATGTGGCATATTATGAAAGATGTAAGCACAGCAACAGTCCAGCAGTAAGAGATGCGAATCCGGTAATTATTTTGTACCCAGGTGTGGGAATGTTCTCCTTTGCTAAGGACAAACAAACCACTAGAGTTTCTTCAGAATTCTACATAAACGCCATCAATGTGATGAAAGGTGCTGAGGCAATATCTTCATATAACGGTTTGCCAGAGCAAGAGGCTTTTGATATTGAGTATTGGTTGTTGGAAGAAGCCAAGCTTCAAAGAATGCCAAAGGAAAAACCATTGTCTAGGAAGATTGCTCTTATCACTGGTAGCGGAGGAGGAATTGGAAAGGCCATTGCTAAGAAGCTTGCAGAAGAAGGCGCATGTGTTGTTTTGTCAGATTTAAACCCAGAGTTTTTAAATGATGCGAGAACAGAGTTTGAAAAGTCAATCGGTAAAGATAATGTGTCAGCAACATTGTTAGATATTACCAAAGAAGATGCAGTAGAAGAAGCTTACAAAGCTGCTTGTTTAGCATTTGGAGGGGTTGATATTATAGTAAATTGCGCAGGATTGGCTATCTCAAAACCCTTAGAGTCTACAGAATTGAAAGACTGGGATTTGCTGCAAGATGTATTGGTAAAAGGTCAATTTTTAATGTGCAAAGCAGGTGCTAACATATTGAAAAAACAAAAGCTTGGTGGTGACATTGTAAACATCGCTAGTAAAAATGCTTTAGTGTCTGGCCCTAACAATATCGGTTATGGAACTTCAAAAGCTGCTCAAGTGCATATGTCTCGTTTGCTCGCTGCAGAACTTGGAAAAGATAAAGTAAGAGTAAATGTTGTAAATCCTGATGCCGTTATTTCTGGAAGTAAGATCTGGGAAGGCAAATGGGCGGAAGGCCGCGCTGCTGCCTATGGTATTAAAGTAGAAGAGTTGCCTGCATACTATGCTTCTCGTACTTTGATGAATGAAATAATCTCTGCTGATGATATAGCTAACGGTGTATTCGCTTTTGTTGGCGGCCACCTAAGCAAGAGCACTGGAAATATCTTGAATGTAGACGGTGGTGTAGCCGCAGCTTTCGTCAGGTAGTATTTTCAAATATAGGGTTCCCTCAATTTTGAGGGAACTTTTTTTCTCTTTATTTTTAACCTATTCAATCAATAACCCTCAAGCTCGTCAATGAAGTCTCATTGGCTAAAGTTTTACAACCCTTAAATCAGAAAATGAAGGCCATTAAATTAGTATTGATTATTATCCTCACCTTAACGTGTGGAATTAAAACCTTTTCCAATGTGAGGCTTCCAAAGCTTATTGGAAATAACATGTTACTACAGAGAGGGATTCCTCTTAAAATCTGGGGATGGGCAGATATTGGAGAAAAGGTAACAATTACATTTCAAAGTAAGACTTACGAGGCTATGACTGATGGTTCAGGCAAGTGGCTTGCCAATCTACCAGCATTAAGTGAGGGTGGTCCATACACAATGGACATAGCAGGAAAGAATAAAATAACTATTGAAAACATACTTGTAGGGGACGTATGGTTATGTGGCGGTCAGTCGAATATGGAGATGAAGTTTGAAGAACTAGGCGGGAAGTATGATAAGGAATTGGCAGCTTCGACAAATTCAAAAATCAGATTGATTACCATTGAGCAGAATAAAAGCTATACGCCCGTAGAGGAAGTAAATGCCACAGGTTGGGAAGAGGCTTCACCCAAAGCATTGAGAAGGTTTTCTGCAGTCGGCTATTTTTTTGGTAGAGAAATTTTTGATAAATATAAAGTACCTATCGGCCTGATTTCTGACAATTGGGGCGGCACCTATGCCGAAGCATGGACAAGTGAAGAAGGTTTAAAAAATTTCCCGGAGATTCTAAAGACCAAGACGTTTTTTCTCGACAACCG
This sequence comes from Cytophagaceae bacterium, assembly GCA_036386935.1. Taxonomy (GTDB): domain Bacteria; phylum Bacteroidota; class Bacteroidia; order Cytophagales; family Cytophagaceae; genus DASVUU01. The sequence continues at coordinate 4,675 of DASVUU010000405.1, forward strand.
TGAGACGTTTGATAAAAGATTTGCTGAGTGGGACAAGAAGGTGAAAGATCAAATAAAGGCATCTTATTCAGATACTTTAAAAACAAACTGGTCGGAGGACATTGCAAAGTTGCCCACTATGACCATTCCAGGCCATTGGGAGTCAAGTGTATTACCCGACTTTGATGGGGTCGTCTGGCTCATGAAGGATATTGAAATACCAAAGGCCAATGCTGGCAAGGAGATTACCTTGGATCTAGGCTATATAGACGATAACGACATTACTTATTTCAACGGAAAGAAACTAGGAGAGACAATAGGATATTCATTAGCTCGTACCTACAAAGTCCCGGGGAATTTGGTAAAGGCAGGCAAAAATAGAATAAGCATAAGAGCTACAGACCATCTCTTAAACGGGGGGATGACTGGTAATCCGGCGGATATTAAGGCAAGTGGTAATGGCATTGATATTCCTCTCGCAGGCGGCTGGAAATTTAAGAAGTCTGTAGTGTTCGACATTCCGAAACAGCCGGAAGGCGGCAACACGCCTAACGTCCCAACCGTGTTATATAACGGAATGCTACACCCGATCAAAGCTTACGGAATAAAAGGTGCGATCTGGTACCAGGGAGAATCCAATGCTGACAATGCCTATGAATACCGCTCTATATTTCCTAATATGATAAAAGATTGGCGAAACCAATGGGGACTCGGCAGCTTTCCTTTTGTCTATGTGCAATTAGCGAATTTCATGCAGTCATACGATTACCCAACAACTAGCGCTTGGGCAGAATTGAGAGAGGCTCAAACAATGGCTTTGTCTTTACCAAACACCGCGATGGCTGTAGCAATTGACATAGGTGAAACAGGAGATATACATCCCAAGAACAAGCTTGACGTGGGTAAGAGGTTAGCATTAGGAGCTATTAAGGTAGCCTATAATGATAACGTTGTTTACTCTGGACCGTTGTATGAAGGAATGACCGTCGAGGGAAATAAGGTAAGGCTAAAATTCACCAATACCGGTTCTGGCTTACAAATAAAGAACGGAAGCGAGTTGAAAGAATTTGCTATTGCCGGGGCTGACCAAAAATTTGTATCTGCAACAGCCAAGATAGAAGGAAATACAGTTTTAGTATCTAGTGAGAAAATACAAAATCCTGTTGCAGTTCGGTATGCCTGGGCAGATAATCCAATCAATGTGAATCTTTACAACAAAGAAGGTCTACCAGCATCGCCATTCCGAACAGATTCTTGGAAGGGAAAAACCCAAAAGAAATAGTTTGTTTATAATAGAGGACACAATTTAATTTCCCTAACAGTTATGTATAATAAATTTAATATCAATTTTTTGGCCCTGCTTCTCGCAGGGTTTTCTTTCTTCGTTTCGAGTTGTTCGAAGAAAAATAGTAATCCGTCCCAATTGACCGAATTGAAAGGCGACTGGAAGTTTAGACAGGTGAAGAATAATGAGTGGATGCCAGCTAAGGTACCGGGTACCGTCCATGGGGATCTATTGGCTAATAAGAAGATTGAAGATCCTTACTATCGAGATAATGAAAAACGTATCCAATGGGTGGAAAAGGAAGATTGGGAGTACAAAACAACTTTCAATGTCGAAGGTGCACAATTAGACAATGAAAATGTCGACATCATCTTTCAAGGTTTAGATACATATGCGGACATCTACCTGAATGATTCCTTGATAAGCAAAACAGATAATATGTTTGTCACTTATGAATTTCCAATAAAGAAATTCTTAAAAAATGGTAATAATGATTTAAGGATTTATTTCCATTCACCAGTGAATGTAGGGATGGAGAAATTGAAGAAAAATGGCTATTTAGTTCCAGCGGTAAATGAATACGCCGATACTAGCCAACGAACAAGTGTGTTTACAAGAAAAGCTCCTTTTCACTATGGTTGGGATTGGGGTCCTAGAATCGTAACAAGCGGTGTTTGGAGGCCAATTTTTTTAAAGTCCTGGAATACATCTAAAATTGACGGCCTATTTGTAGAACAGAAGAAGGTTGATACGAGCCTTGCTACCTATTCAGCGCATGTTGACCTTACTGCAACAAAGGCAGCAGATCTTACCGTTGAAGTTTTCGTGGACGAGAAACCTGCCGGGAAGAAGGATGTATCCGTCACCTCCGGAAAGAACAAGGTGAGCTTGGACTTTGAGATTAAAAGTCCAAAGCTATGGTGGTCAAAAGGTCTTGGCGAGCAGCCTATGTACAAGATCACAACAAGGTTATCTAGTAAAGCGAATGTCCTTGATACAATATCGAAAAGCATTGGTGTGAGAACTATAGAAATTGTGAGAGACGCTGACTCCATCGGGAAGAGTTTTTATGTGAAATTGAATGGAGTTCCGGTGTTTATGAAAGGAACTAACTATATACCGTCAGATAATTTGATTCCTAACATCACACCTGAGCGTTATCAAAAAGTGATTAAGGCTGCTACGGATGCACACATGAATATGATCCGTGTATGGGGTGGGGCAGTCTACGAAAGTGATTATTTTTATGATTTGTGTGATAAAAACGGTTTGTTGGTATGGCAAGACTTTATGTTCGCATGTAGTATGGTTCCTGGCGATACGTCGCACTTGAAAAATATCAAATCGGAATTCGATGATAATATAAAAAGAATCAGAAATCATCCGTCCATTGCTCTTTATTGCGGTAATAATGAAAACATGGTAGCTTGGTATGGATGGGGTTTAAAGAAGATGTTTAAGCTGAATGATCAAGATTCTACCGAAGTACTAGAAACTTATAAGAAAGTATTCTACGATATCTTGCCGAAATCCATCAAAGAAAATGATCCTCATGCATTTTATTGGCCTACCTCACCTGGTGCGGAATATGAATTTGATAAAGGAGCAAACAACAAATCAGGTGATGTTCATGATTGGTCTATATGGTTTGGAAAAGCAAGTTTCAAAGACATGATTAAGGAACCGAAGAGATTTGTAAGTGAATATGGCTTACAGTCATTCCCGTCGATGAAAACTATTAAGGCTTTTTCAATAGAGGAGGATTGGAATTACAAGTCAGAACTTTTTCAGTATAAACAAAGAAGCATGATGCCGTGGATTAGCAAAGGATTCAATGGCAACGACATGATTATGGAATATGTGAAAATGTACTATAAACTTCCTGCGGTATATAGCGGTCAAGATTTTGAAAAATTCGTTTATTTAAGTCAGTTAGCTCAAGGAGAAGGATTGAAACAAATAGTAGAGGGACATAGAAAGTTTATGCCGGTTTGTATGGGCTCTTTGTATTGGCAATTAGATGATTGTTGGCCAACAGTTTCCTGGTCGACGATGGACTATTACTACAGATGGAAGGCTGGTCACTATATGATTAGAAAAGCTTACGAAGAAATAATTGCAGTTCCATTGGTGGAAAATGGAAAAGTAAACATCTACGTAGTTTCCGACAGACTTAAAGATGCGAGTATGACATTAAATTACAGAGTGCTCGATATGACTGGGAAAGAGATCTCTAAAAACCAATTGCCAATCACGGTTTCGAAGAATGCCAGCAAAATATACTTTGCAGAGCAAGAAAAAACCCTTTCACAGGGAAGGCCAAAGGATGTTTATGTAGAAGTTTTTTTAACGGAAAATGGCAAAAGGTTAGGCGATAACATTCTGTATTTTGCAGCACCAAAAGACCTGAACTTATTAAAGCCAACGATACAGCAAACAATCACCAAATCTGACAAAGGATATGAGATTGAATTGTCTTCCAATGTATTGGCAAAGAATGTCTCTTTAAGTAGTGAGGGTACCGAAGGCTTTTTCTCAAATAATTACATGGACATTATTCCAGGTAGCCCCGTCAAAATAACTTATACAGGCGAGGGAAATTTGAGCAGCATAGAAAAAGATCTAAAAGTGATGTCCCTAAAGGATACATATTAATAGTAAAAAAAAGGATGCCAGTTCGCTGGCATCCTTTCTATATTAATAATGCTGTCAATCATCCAGTGAGCTTTTGTCTAATATATTTTCTTCTTTGTATCTTTTATCAATGAAACTAGTGTCTATTCTTTCTCCATCCTCATCTATTTCAGGAAGATTTGCTTCATCGTACTCTTGAATATCCTCCGTAAGATCAGGCTGATTTATCTTAGAATATTTTGCCCTTCGTTGTTCCTTCAAATCCCTCAAGTCCTCTTCATTTAGTGCCACATCTGTTAAGTCAACTTCATCTTCTAATTGCGTAGCAAGATCGAGAAGTTCATCATTGAGCTGTGGTAAATCGTTGTGAACAATCGCCCATATAGGATGTAGGTCCAACTCGAGTTGTTGATCATAGTTAGCATATTGCAAACCGATCAACACATCCCAATCAATATGTCCATGCTTTTCTTTAAACTCATCTGAAAGCAGCGCTGCAGCTCCGCCAATCTGGAGTAGTTGACTTGTTACAGCTTCTCGGATATCTTCCCGTTGGCCAAATGCAGCAAAGTCAGCCCTTCCAATATAGCTTTGTATTTCTCTTATGGAATCTGCAATATCCATAAGTCTTATTATATCATCTTGTGAGTTGTCCATGTTGTGATTCGTTATATTTATTTATAACAGAAGATTTTCACACAATGTTAAAAATGGCCGCAGATCTAAGACTTCTCTAGCCCTCTATGATATTACGGTTGAAAAACGATCAGTTCAATGCAAGCCTAAGGTGCTTAAATCTATCTTTAATTAACAATGTCGAACAATGGGAAGTTGTTAATTATATATAACAATTAGAATTATGGAAATCGACAATAATATTGATAAAAAGGAACAAGAGGAGAAGGAACAGGAACAAAGGGAACAAGAAAGTCAGATACCTAATCCCGAAGCTAGCACTGATGGTAGATTAGATCCTGAGGACGCTAAGTTTTCCAATGATCAAACTACTGATGAGGTGGTAGCCAAGAGGCAATAGCTTTAGTTTTAAAATAGGAGCCAAAATCTGTCATCACTGACAGATTTTTTTTATGTACTTTTTCAATCTTTTTTATCATCTTTTTCACAATCAGCCGCCTTCCTGATAGAAAGAATTTATATATTTGTTATCGTCAATTTTGGTGACCTAAATACAGATATGATCCCACGTAATTTTATAGTGACTAGTGTTTTAATTACAGCTCTATTGATTAGCTACTCGATTAAATCAAACGCTCAAAAATCTTCAAAACCTCAACCAGCAAATACACTTACTTCTCAGGAGAAAAAGGATGGCTGGATCCTATTGTTTGATGGAAAGACGTTGGCAAATTGGAAAGGCTTTAAAAAAGATAGTATTGGCAGTGGCTGGCAGGTAGAAAATGGCACGCTACACTTCAATGGAACACCTGGTAGTGGCGACATTGTATCAAAAGGTGAGTATCAAAATTTCGAGCTTCAATTAGAATGGAAGATCGCTAAAAATGGCAACAGCGGAATATTTTATTATGTAGCCGAAGCGCCGGAGTACAACGCAACGTATGAGACCGGGCTTGAAATGCAAATATTAGACGATGACGGGCACCCTGACGCGAAAAATGGGGTGAACGATAACAGAAAAGCAGCCACCTTATACGATATGATTCCGGCACCCAAAGCGGTTCTAAACAAGGTGGGCGAGCAGTATAATAAGGTAGTGATAAAGGCAAATAACGGTCATGTGGAGCATTGGATAAATGGGCAAAAGGTTGTAGAATTTCAAAAGGGAAGCAAGGAATGGACGGCGTTGGTAGAAGGGAGTAAATTTAATGGTTGGAAAGGTTTTGGCAAATATGATAAGGGCCATATTGCACTTCAAGACCATGGAGATAAAATATGGTTTAGAAATATCAAAATAAAAGTTTTAAAATAGAAAATACACCGATATGATTCTGGAGAAAGACATTATTGCGAAGCACAACGAAAAGAACGCTTCGAAGCATAAAAGAAACATAGAATATACATCCGCAGTACTTTCAGATGAAGGGCAGGATGTGAAAGGCATAATAGACCAAATTAGAAAGTTTCAAATCGCTATTCCAAGCTGGGCATTGGGTACAGGTGGTACAAGGTTTGGACGTTTTCCAGGAACTGGTGAGCCAAGAACACTTGAAGAAAAAATTGAGGATGTTGGTTTGTTGCACGCATTGAACCAATCGAGTGGTGCTATTTCTTTGCACATCCCATGGGACATACCTCAAAACTATTCTGATATAAAATTCCTTGCCGCCTCTTTTGGTCTGAAATTCGATGCAGTAAATTCAAATACATTTCAGGACCAAGCGGACCAAAAGTTGTCTTATAAATTTGGATCGCTTAGTCACACGGACCGCGCCGTTAGAAAGCAAGCCATTGACCATAACATAGAGGTGATTAAGCATGGTATTGAGTTAGGATCTGACTCCCTTACTGTATGGCTGGCTGACGGATCTGGATTCCCGGGTCAGCAACATTTCAGAAGAGCTTTTGAAAGGACGTTAGATTCTTTAAAGGAGATTTATGGTCATCTGCCAGCAGACTGGAAGATATTTACGGAACATAAGCCATTCGAACCAGCATTCTACTCAACAGTAGTGCAGGATTGGGGTAGTTCTTTACTACTTGCGCAAAAACTAGGAAATAAAGCTTTTTGTCTTGTCGATCTAGGACATCATCTGCCGAATGCAAACATAGAGCAAATAGTATCGAGACTGATGGGAGAGGGCAAGTTAGGCGGCTTCCACTTCAATGATTCCAAATACAGCGACGATGACCTGACGGTTGGCTCGGTTAAGCCATATCAATTGTTCCTTATCTTCAATGAGCTGGTGGATGGGATGACAAGTTCAGAAGTAAATAACCCTGACTTAGGCTGGATGATTGATGCAAGTCATAATATCAAGGATCCTTTGGAAGACCTTTTGGAATCTGTAGAGGCGATTAAAATTGCTTATGCTCAAGCTTTGATTATTGATAGAAAAGCTTTGGAAAAGGCACAAGAGCAAAATGACGTTGTTAAAGCACAAGAAATTTTGCAGCACGCATTCAGGACAGATGTAAGGCCTTTGCTTGCTGAAGCAAGAATACAATCTAATGCAGCCTTTGATCCATTGGTGTTATTTAGAGAGCAGAAGATGCGCGAGCAAATGACGAAAGTTCGTGGTACTAAAGCAGTAATTTCTGGTTTATAATCTACTAAAATGACTCCATGTGTTGCGGTATTTGATATTGGTAAGACAAACAAAAAATTTATCTTATTTGATGAATCTTATAATATCGTAAAAGAAATACAAATCAATTTCGAGGAAGTAAAAGACGATGAGGGAGAGAACTGCGAAGACCTAAGAGCTCTTACAGAGTGGATGCTTCATACATGGAAAGAGATTCAAGGGGATGAAAGTTTTGATATTATTGCGCTCAACTTTACAACCTATGGAGCGAGCTTTGTTCATTTAGACGAGGACAATAAACCAGTTGGAGCACTCTATAATTATTTAAAACCCTTTCCCCTAGACTTAGAGGAAAGGTTTTTTAATGCCTATGGCCCTAGGCTCGATTTTGCGACTATTACAGCCTCACCTAATCTGGGAATGCTTAATTCTGGCCTACAAATTTATTGGCTGAAGTATAAGCATCCTCATACCTTTGCAAGAGTAAAAACGTCACTTCATTTTCCTCAATATTGCTCTTTTCTTTTCACTGGCCGAAAGACTGCCGAGTTTACCAGCATAGGTTGCCACACTGCAATGTGGAATATGGTTGCAAATTCTTATCATGAATGGCTAAGCAAGGAGGAAATAGGAAAACTACTTCCACCCATTTCGACAGACTATCATAATGGCACTGCCTCTTACAAGGGCAAGGATATTCCGGTAGGCACTGGTTTGCATGATAGTTCTGCAGCACTCATTCCCTATCTATCAAAGATTAAAGATAAGTTTATCTTACTTTCAACAGGAACTTGGTGTATCACTTTAAATCCATTTGCGGAGAACAATCTTACTAAAGATGAACTGGAGAAGGATTGCCTTAACTACATGACATTTGAAGGGAGGAAGGTAAAGGCCTCGAGGTTGTTTTTAGGGAATGATCATGAGAATTTTACTAAGAGATTCTCAGGACATTTTTATAAAGACAAGGATTATTTTAAGACGGTTAGATTAGATAGAAGCCTTCTGCAAAATATTGATACACTGCCATTGATAATCCAGGATAAATATAATTCTACCAGCATATTTGCGCCTGCGGATATAGATATATTTGTAAGCTATGAACAAGCCTACCATAAGCTCATTTGGGATATGGTGCAAATGCAGGTCATTTCGGTCAAGCTTGCTTCAGAAAATTCGAATACCCATAAGGTCCTATATGTCGATGGAGGATTCAGTAAAAATGACATTTTCATGACTTTGTTGGCCGAGAGCTTGCCTGGAATTAAAGTTGAGGCTTTCGAACTTTCTCAAGGTACGGCATTGGGCGGCGCTTTGGTCATGAATGCCTTCCAAAGTGCCAAAGTGTAATTATTCTTCTAATTCGATATCGTGAAGGCTCTGCTACAGCCACTCTGAATGTTCGTCAACCGACCAAAACTAAAACTACATAAACAAAAACAGACTAATGTATAAGAAACAGAAACAGCTATTTATAATTTTATTATGCCTTGCAGCATCAGCCAGTGTCTTTGCGAAGGGAAAGGTGTTCAAATTGCAATCACCTGATAAGAAAGTGACTATTGAGATCGAAGCCGGAGATATATTGACTTATAGCGTTCAATATGCTGGAAAGCCGTTGTTGGCGAAATCACCCATCTCAATGACATTATATGATGGAAAAGTTTTAGGATCGAAGACCAAAGTGTCTGGTTCAACTAACCGTTCTGTCAATCAGCAAGTAAAGCCTCTGTTTGGCATATCAAATAGCTACATGGATAACTTCCAGGAATTGACAGTAAGTTTTGCGGATAATTTTTCTGTAATCTTCCGTGCTTATAATGAAGGGGTAGCTTATAGGATTGCCACGAAAATGACGGGCAAAATTAAGATTAAAAACGAGCAGGTAGTTTACAATTTTGGCGGTGACTATACCGGATTTTTTTCGGAGCTGAAAGATATACATGAGCCGAATTCCTATGAGGTACATTATAAAAATCAAAAGCTTTCGCAAGTAGATACTGGAGCCTCCTACTTACCCCTAGTGGTCGAGGTGCCTGCTGGTCCAAAGGTTCTTATTACAGAAGTAGATTTGTTGGACTATCCGGCACTTTACCTTAAATCAGACGGTAAAACAGGGTTGACTTCACTTTTACCTACAATCGTTACCAAGACGAAATTGAATGGCTGGAACAACGTAAACTATCAGAAGCTATATACTGAAAGAGCTGATTATATTGCCGAAACACAAGGCAGCCGATCATTTCCATGGAGGACAATGATTTTTGCAAATATAGATAAAGATTTCCTGAATAGCAATCTGGTTTACCTTTTGGCAACTGAGAGCAAACTAAAGGATGTGTCATGGATACAGCCAGGCAAAGTTTCTTGGGATTGGTGGAATTCGTTGAACTTAACAGGTGTAAATTTCAAAACAGGTTTCAACACCGAGACATACAAATATTACATAGACTTTGCAGCAAAAAACGGGATCAAATATGTGAACATCGATGAGGGCTGGTCTGACCAAACTAATTTGTTGAAAGTAACGGATAAATTGGACATGCCAGAGGTAGTAAGATATGCAAAGTCAAAGAATGTAGGCCTGTTTTTGTGGTGCATCTGGCATGAGCTTGATGAGCAAATGACGGAGGCAATGGACCAATTTCAGAAATGGGGTATCGCAGGTGTGAAGGTCGACTTCATGGACCGAGATGATCAGGAGGTGGTGAATTTCTATGAAAAATGCGCCTCTGAAGCTGCGAAAAGAAAAATACTAGTGAATTTTCATGGTGCAATGAAGCCAACGGGCTTAGAAAGAACTTATCCTAACGTAATAAATAGAGAGGCCGTACAAGGCTTAGAATATGATAAGTTTGGAGATAAATGTACTCCTGAACATGCTGCAACTGTCCCTTTCATTCGAATGGTTGCAGGCCCAATGGATTATACTCCTGGTGCAATGCAGAATCATAATAAGGGAGACTTTCGTGCAATAAGCGATAGACCTATGAGTCAGGGTACAAGATGTCAACAACTGGCTATGTTTGTCTTGTACTATGCACCGTTAGAAATGATGGCGGATGCACCAACAGCATACGAGAAGGAACCAGAAATACTTAAGTTCTGTGCAGAGGCACCTACAGTTTGGGATGAGACTATTGCTCTAGATGGCAAGATTTCTGACTATGCTGTGATTGCTAGAAGGAAAGGGGACAAATGGTACATCGGAGGCCTTACTGATTGGTCTGCTAGAAGTGTCAATGTTGATCTATCATTCCTCCCGGCCGGAAACTACGAAGCTGAAATGTTCTCTGACGGTATGAATGCGGAAAGAGTAGGGAATGACTACAAAAGAACTGTAAAAACCGTAACAAGCAAAGAGAAACTACCTTTCGATATGGCTCCCGGGGGAGGATTCGCGGTGGTATTGACCAAGAAATAGTAGTTATAAATTTTTGCGAAAGAGAAGCCTGTCCAAATTTGGACAGGCTTTTTTGTGGTTAATTTTTCCACTTATCCAGAGATGTGGAAGAATATGTTCGGCGTTAAATATCCCACGGATTATATTTAAAAGGCACGGATTTACCGCCGATTGATGAGATTCCACGAAATGGGTGGTAGAAGGCAGGCACTTCTATGGCAATATAGTTTTTTGACCGAGTCCAATTTTAATTACCCACTTTTATGCAGCTTGAGGTACATTGAAGGAGTAATACCTGTAATCTTCCTAAAGGTCTGGTTAAAATTTGAATGATTATCAAATCCACAATTATAAGCTATCTGATTAATAGGCAAGTCGGTATCCATCAAAAGCGAGGTTGCATAGCCTATTCTTATTTCATTTAATACATTAGAAAAAGTTTTTTTTGTCCTTATTTTAAAATATCTAGAAAAGGAAGGAGGTGTGAGATGAGCTATTTCTGCTACATCGTTCAGATAAATTGGCTTTTTAAAATTTTCCAGCATATACTTATAAATTTTATCCATTCGTTTGTAGTCAGAGTCATTTATGATGCCCAAATATCCAGGGTTGCTGATACAATCGATATCATTTGTATGGCCCAGGATGTCTAGAATTTTGATAAGCGTTAAAACTCTATTAAGAGGGGTTTGTTCTATCATCTCGTAAATGAGGCTGCTTGCTTCTTTTTTTGTATTGCCAGTTATATTAAGACCTCGAGCAGCTTTTGTAAAAACTTTTTTGATCTGAATGAATTCAGGCCTTTCAAAAAAAGACTCACCTAAAAAATCTTCAGAAAATTGGATAATGAGCTGATGGGCTCCCTCCTGATTATAAGACCTTTCATAGGATTGCCATAAATGAGGGAGCCAGGGTCCAACCATAATTAAATCGCCGTCGGCAAAGTCAGAAATGTTGTCTCCAATAATTTTTTTTCCCTTTCCTTTTACCAATAGTGCAATCTCATACTCGGGATGATTGTGCCATGGGATGTCGAAGAAGGGAAAAAACTCCTCTTTGAAAAGAAAGGAACTTTTAACCAGGGGGACCTTTTCAAAAATAAGCTTCATCTATAAAATGGGTTATACTCTAAGTGCACTTACTGAACTCCTGCAAAGCAACGGACAACGGGAACTTGCTTATTCACCTCTTGAGAGACATTAAGCATTAGATGTGACAATGTTAAAATTCCATTAGTTTTGGGTAAAAATCGATTATTATACTTTAGTCATTACCCGGTACTTTTGTAGTATAATATGGTTCATATTGATACAATTATATTACTTAAAGGATTAAAATACCCGAATGTCAATCAAAACAATAGAAAAAATTGCAAAAAATGAAAACAAGTTTCTTTGCGATAGAAATTTACCAGGCTGCTTTCGGCGATTATCGATGGGTTTGAACGATGTAATTCATATTTTTTTACCTTATTCCTTTTTAATAAAAATCCTCTTTTTTTCCTTTTTGGCTGTTGAATCGGCCTTGGGACAAGATCCCTATAAGGCTACCAAGCCAATTACAGGGGTTACCCCTTTGAAATTTCGGAAACAAATTGTCGCTTCTGAAAGCTTCGAATCTGTCGGAGTCTTTGATGTTAACTCAGATGGCAAAGCCGATATAGTTTCAGGGTCCTTTTGGTACGAAGCGCCGGCTTTTCAAAAAAGGCATTATATCGGGCCAGTAAAAAGATATGGTGAATACTGGGATGATTTTTCAACGATTTCATTAGATATCAATGGAGATGGACGGCTAGATTTCGTGACAGGGGGCTGGTGGGGTAACAATGTCCGTTGGAAAGAAAATCCTGGAGAAGAAAATGAATGGAAAGAATACATCATTGATGAAACAGGCAATGTAGAAAGCACACGAGGGTGGGATATAGATGGCGATGGTACAATAGAAATATGTCCTAATAATCCGGGATACCCTTTAAAGTTTTATAAGCTTGAAAAAGATGCACAGGGGAAAGGTACGGGAAAGTTTATCAAAGCAATTATTGCTGAAAATCAAGGCCATGGTTTGGGTTTTGGAGATATAAACGGGGATGGCAGGGGAGACTTTATTATAAGCGATGGGTGGCTGGAGGGACCGGCAGATCCTCTTTCAGGTAAGTGGAGGTTACATTCGGAATTTAATTTAGGGACTGCTAGTGTTCCTATTTTAGTGGAAGATGTTAATGGTGATGGGAAGAAAGATCTTTTAGTAGGCCAAGCGCATGGGTATGGTCTTGACTGGTATGAACAAACAATTGAAAAGTCAACGAAGAAAAGAAGTTGGATCAAACATCCTATCGACCCCTTCAACTCACAATTTCATACCATGGAATGGACGGACCTGGATAGCGATGGGAAAAGTGAATTGATTACCGGCAAAAGATTTCGTGCACACAATGACGGTGACATGGGGCCTAAAGATCCTTTGGGAATTTATTATTATAAATGGAACGGAGAATCCTTTACCAAACAGAATATAAGCTATGGGGAATATGGAGAAGGAAAAGGAACAGGTATTTATTTAAGCATTGTAGATTTAAGAGGTACAGGACGGAAAGATATAGTTGTAGCCGGTAAGGATGGTCTTTGTATCTTTTACAATGAAGGATGTGAATAACTATCCACAAGATTCATTCACCCCCACCATATCCTTTACATTATTTATTAAACCTCAAATAAGAAATATGTCATTCGGGATTAACACCTTTCTATTTACTTCCCCTTTTACTGATTCAAGCACAGCCCTTTTTGCTTCCTTTAAGCGATGGGGTTTTGATTCAGTAGAAATTGCTCTTGAAGATCCCTCTCACATCGATCTAGCTTTTGTAAAAAAACAACTGGACAAACATGGGCTGGTGTGTAATTCAGTCTGTGCTGCCATGGGACCAGATCGGGATTTTAGAGGCAATAAAGAACAGCAAAACAACTCGATGAAATACCTAAAGGGTTTAATCGATTGTATGGAAACCTTGGAATCGCAAATTCTAGTTGGGCCTCTTTATTCTTCTGTAGGAAGAGCAAATGAAGAAGCTGAGGCAGATTATGAATTGCAATGGCAAATGGTAGCAGGTCACTTAAAGACATTGGCAGACTACGCTTCGTCTAAAGGAAAAAAGCTAGCTATTGAACCTCTAAACCGGTTTGAAACCGATTTTATAAACACATGCGATCAAGGGTTGAAAATGATTCGGGAGGTTGGAAATTCTAATTTAAGCCTTCACCTCGACACTTTTCATATGAATATAGAAGAGAAAGATTCGGCAGAAGCGATATTAAAAGCGGGAAAGCATCTAGGTCATTTTCATGCTTCTGGGAGCGATAGAGGTACACCCGGAAAGGACCATATAAACTGGAAAAGTATCACTAAAGCACTTGATACGATAAATTACAAAGGAGACATAGTTATTGAATCGTTCACTAAAGATGTTAAAGTGATTGCCAGAGCGGCTGCAATCTGGAGACAAGTCGAATCTTCTCAGGATGAGATAGCTTCGGATGGTATTAAGTTCCTTAAAAATGAATTTCTGTATAGTTAATTTCCACTAAATGTCTTTTAATTTAAAATACCTGATTATATTCCTTTCTCTGTTAATGCCTTTTAGCTGTAAAAGGGCTGTTAAGAATAGCACTTCTTCTAAGAACCTGGAGGAGACGGCCTTTTCAGGGGATCTATTTGAGGTACATGTCAGGACCACAGAACCCCTATTACCGGAGGAACAAAAAAAAAGTTTTCAGCTTCCCCCAGGTTTTGAGATCGAGCTATTTGCTTCCGAGCCTCAGATTGGAAAGCCTATAAATCTTGCCTTTGATAGTCGTGGGAGACTATGGGTTACGCAATCGTTCGAATATCCATTTGCTGCAAAGAACAAGGGAAGAGACAAGATTACGATTCTCGAAGATAAAAATGGTGACGGCAGGGCCGATAGTTTTACCAATTTTGATGACACACTAAATATTCCTATAGGCATTTTCCCTACCCAGGATGGAGCAATAGGTTTCAGCATTCCTCATATATATAAATTTAAAGACTTAGATAACAACGGGAAGGCTGATGAGACTCAAGTGCTCTATGGCAAGTTCGGTCATAAGGACACCCATGGAATGGTAAACAATCTTGTTAGAGGTTATGATGGATGGATACATTCATGTCATGGATACACCAATACTTCTACTATTGTTGGAAAAGATGGAGATACGGTCACTTTGGTTTCAGGAAATACTTTCCGTTTTAAAGAAGATGGATCACGTATTGAGCACACGACTTATGGCCGGGTCAATCCATTTGGTATGGCTTTCGATGAGTGGGGTTACCTTTATTCCGCCGATTGTCATTCATCTCCCATCTATCAAATGATCATGGGAGGAGATTACCCTACCTTCGGAAAAAAGGAAGAAGCGATAGGATTTGCCCCTGCAATTAAACCGCATGGTAGTGAGTCTACTGCTTTGTCTGGTCTGGCTTATTATGACGACAACAAATTTCCCCAAGAATACCAGAAAAATTTTTATCTAGGAGATGTAGTCAAGTCAAGAGTGTATATGTATTCTTTTGAAAAAAAAGGGTCTACCTCAATACTTACAAAAGAGACAGATTTTCTTTTAAGTACAGATCCCTGGTTTAGACCTGTGGATGTAAAGCTTGGACCAGACGGAGCCATTTATGTGGCTGATTTTTATAATAGAATTATTGACCATTATGAGGTGCCGTTAGACCATCCAGGGAGGGATCGTATAAGGGGAAGAATCTGGAAGATCACGTACAACCCGAAAAAAGTTCAGCAGGCTAATAAAATGCCTGATTGGAGCGCAAAAAATGCCAGCGAATTGATAGATGGTCTTACTAGCCCTAATATTACTGAGCGAATGCTTATTACAGATCAATTGGTAGATAGGGTAGGCAAAGGGGCCATAGCCCCTCTGAAAGAGACATTAAATAAAAAAGGATCTCCTCTCAAGGTGATACACTCTCTGTGGTCACTTTACCGCTTGGGCGCCTTGGAAAACAATTTATTACAACAATACTTTAAAAGCCCCGACCCGAAAATCCGAACTCATGTCCTTAGGATAATTAGAGAAGCCGCTGAGGATAGCGTATTTGAGCCTTTAATAACTAAAGCTTTAAAAGATAAAGATGCAAACGTTCAAAGAGCAGCTGTAGAGGCTTTAGGAAAATATCCTTCTCTAAGAAATCTCAGCCTGTTGCTTGAATTAAAAAAAGCAATTCCAGCCTATGACAATCATTTGTTATATACCACCAATCTTACGCTAAGAAATCTATTAAGAAATGAAAACCTGATGAAGCAGGTTTTAACTAAAATTTGGAGTGATAAGGAAAAAAATTTACTTGCTGAAGTCGCAACTGGGGTCAACTCATCCAGTTCGGCAAAGTTTTTATTTAACCTTCTTAAGGCTGGAGGGACCGGAGCAAATCTTGAAATTCCCATCGTAAGACATATTGCACATTATCTGCCCGATCAGGAGCTTGACGATTTTATTGCTTATGTACAAACCAGATTCAGTGATAATATAAAAGCTCAATTTCAGATTGCTGACAATTGCTTAAGAGGCCAGAGAGGAAAACTTTCGAATGGCTTATTACAATGGGGAATTTCACTCTCTAAGAATTTTCTTAATACGCCTTCTCATTGGAGGTATCAGCCATTAAACGGCGGCATGGGGACGACCACACCCATTACTGTGTTTACCTCTGAGCAAGATGATACTTTAATAGGACTGGTAGGAATCGTAGGTCAAGCAGTAGGTTGGTTAGCCGGGATTATGATGTCTCCGGAATTTGAAGCGCCTGACTCTTTAACTTTTACTGTTGCGCTAAGCGGGGAAATCCCTTTAAAAAAAGAAAAGGGAATTTATGATTTCGTTAGATTAAAAGCTGTGAATGACCGAGATAAAATTCTTGTGGAGCAGCAATTTGTCCGAGATAAGATGAAAGAAGAAGTAAAAATTAAATGGAATCTATCGGCATTTAAAGGTCAGAAAGTTTATCTCGAGGTTGTAAAAAATTCTTATAGAACCGGTTTTATCGGAATAGGTAACTTAAAG
>DASVUU010000406.1:0-26744 GCA_036386935.1 Cytophagaceae bacterium
TTTTATCACCATTGTTTATGAAGTTAAATCCACCGAAAAATAAAGACAAGAGTGAAAATATCAAGACCACATGCATTCCAGAAACAGCTAAGACATGAATGACTCCTGTATGAGAATATGCATTTTGCATTTCCTGATCTATATTTCCAGCGAGTCCAAGAATTAGACCTGAAGCTATCTGATAATTATTTGGGGTGGTGATATTCTTGTATAGAATTGAATCGCACCAATGTCGAATCTTGTATGCTGTACCAATTATTGAAAAATCCGATTTGCGAATAATTTTATATTGATCCTTGCTAATAAAATGAGTAGCATAAATCCGTCTCTTCAGCAAAATCTTGTTGTAATCTACCTCATCGGGATTGAGTGGTCTAACAGCCGTTGAAGGGTTCCCTTTTACGAGCAATTGATCCCCGTGCTCAATGTGAGGATCTTGACTGCCCTTTATAAAAAGTCTTATCTTTCCTTCTACTGGCGACCAAGAGCCATTTGATTTTACATCAGTTACATTTGCCTCAAACCGTAAAAAATTGTTTTTTGCTAAAGGGTCCGAGGTTACTTCTGCCCGATAAAAGTGAATAGTGTCTGCTTTAGAAAAGTTCGTTGAGGAAATGGTGTTGTAACGTTTGGAATGAAAAACGCCAAGGAATACCAGAATAAGTATCGCTGTAGTTCCTAAGATGGTTCTCTTATAAAAGGCTATAGAATTTGATTTCTTAAAAAAGAATCCTAAGTAAGCACAAGTCAGAATGACTAGTATTGCAACTAAATTCTTACCTCTTATGTCAATTAGGTTGGTTAGATATAGGCCCGCGACAAAGAAGATTAGAAATCTTACAAAAGGATATTTCCCCCAAGAGCTGAGCATTTTATTGCTTTACAACTACAACCTTCTGTTTTGCGATGGCATCATCGGCAGTGACGACAACTATATAAACACCCGCCATTAGGTCAACGGTGTCTACATCCTGCACAAAACTAATTGTTTCTAATTCTATGCCTGTTTTCACTTTATGGCCGAGCATATCGTAAAGCTCCCAAGTGACGTTCTTTTTATTTTTAAATGAAGCATACATATTAAAATTACCTTCTGCGGGATTGGGAAATACTTTTAACTCCAAGGAAAGTGGAGAATTATAAATATTCAAATCATCCAGATAAAAAGGACTACTGCCAATGGAATAATTTATTATCGAAATTCTAAAAAATGGCAGTTCTTTTAATGGACTCAGATCTAGCATAAATGATTTCCATTCATTCGAAGTAGGAACAAAATTATCCATTACCCTATTACTCGTCACCAATTCATTCCCATACAGTTTTGCTAAAACAATCTCATCATCACAGCCAGGATTGATTAATACGACAATGCTATCGGAATTGGACTGATTCAAGGACTTTGCATAGGCATAATTAAAAAATAAAGATATTTGAGCTCCTTCGCTTTGTGCTACATAGGGTAGTCGAATAGTATCAGAAGTAGATTGATTAGTATTATCCTTATTTAATTTAATACTTTGAAAGCTTTCATCTCTCCCTCCAGGTGGCGCAATTTGCCAGCGATTGGTAATAAGCCACCCTTTAGATGGTAAGTTTGCACCTTCAAAATCTTCTTTAAGAGGATAGGCTACAACACTGGGTGCCGGCCGACAACCGTTAGAATTCCGTAAAGCAACTCTTCGAGGACTTGTTTCCAAGACCGCGTGCATCCTTTCCTTCTGGCCATAGGTAAAAAGGCTCATACACCTATCGGGAGTATAATCCATAAAGTTTTCGTGCATGTCCCTTGTAGAAGGCCCATTTTCATTACAGCTGGAGAAATGGGGGCTGCATGAAGTCGACATGTTTCTATTATCAAATGACTGTCGAGGAGTATCGTCCACAAAGTCATTTCCACAATTCGAGTCTCCCCAAATATGTATTAACCCGAGCCAATGTCCTATCTCGTGGGTTGCTGTTCTCCCTAGGTCATATTTATAATCTCTTGGCTTTCTCCCAAAAGCTTTAAAATCTATTGCTACGCCGTCTCTAGGCGCTTCATATTGATCCCCCCCAATTCCATTAATATTAGCATTAGATGGAAAGGAGGCGTATCCTAATGTATTTTTAAGATTGCCATTCTCATAATGCCCTAAGTCCGCCACCCAGATATTTAAATACTGATCACTTGGCCAATATGAAAGTGCCTTCATCCTGATATCGACTGCGGCGTTATCATAACCATTCCAAAGAGTAGTCGCATTATAAAATATTCTATTGACGCCTGTGGTGTAGTTTCCGCAAGGATCGAATGTTGCAAGGCAAAACTCTATATTCACATCCGCAGCCCGCTGACGGTAATCTGGGAAAGCATTGATAGTATCAGCATTCAATTTTCTAAAATCTTCATTCAAGACCTGAAGCTGCGTCTGGACTAAGGCGTCAGATAAATTCGTCTCCTCGTTATAATAAATTATGTGGATCACCACGGGAATTTTATAAGTCCCTTCGCTCTCTTCCCTCTTAGTAGAAAACTGTTTTTGCCGGATCTTATCCTGGAGTTTTCTTTTAGCCGTTAGTAGCTGAGGATAATGAGTATTTAGTAGGTTTTCATAGTGCGAAGTTGCGCATCGCTCGTCTTGAGAAAACAATAATTGGGGTAAAAGAAAAAATGCAAGTATTAAAATCTTTATATTCATAGAGTTGGAGATACAGCGCTGGCTCATCCTTGGTATTGGAAAAGACCTAGACAAAGTAATCATAAAAAATTATTTAAAAAAAATGGAGGAGATGAATCAACACCTCCTACCAATTATGTTCCTCTCAACGTAGCTTTAATTTAATTATTGTCGTCGGCCTCATAGGCTCTGATAATTCTAGCAACTAGTTTATGTCTCATCACATCCTTGGAGTTCAGTTCCACTACGCCGATCCCATCAACATTTTTCAATATTTCAAGGCTCTCTATCAACCCTGACTTTTGCTTTCCCGGTAAATCGATCTGTGAACGGTCGCCTGTAACTACCATTTTAGAGCTCGGGCCCATACGCGTTAGAAACATCTTCATCTGCATAGCGGTCGTATTTTGCGCCTCATCCAACAATATAAAAGCATTGTGGAGCGTACGCCCACGCATGTATGCAAGAGGTGCAATTTCAATAATTCTATTCTCGTAATAATATTTCAACTTATCTATGGGAACCATGTCGTCAAGCGCATCATAAATAGGGCGAAGATAAGGGTCCACTTTCTCCTTGAGGTCTCCCGGCAAAAAGCCCAGGCTCTCACCAGCCTCTACAGCTGGTCGAGTGATCACAATTTTCTTGACCTCCTTATTTTTCAATGCACGAACCGCAAGCGCTACCGCAACATAAGTTTTACCTGTCCCTGCTGGGCCGATAGCAAACACAAGGTCATTGTTTTCAACTGCAGCAACCAGTTTCTTTTGATTATCTGTTTTAGGCTTTATTACTAAGCCCTTATCTCCAAATAAAATTACATCTTCTTTAAGTTCTTCCACTTGACCCACTTCATCATGAAGGATGGTATGAAGATTCTCGTCAGAAATTTTACCAAATTTATGGTATTGTTCGAGAAGGGAATTTAGCAGGTCTGATATTCTAATAATTTCCGCGTTTGCGCCTATTATTTTAATCTCATTCCCTCGAGATACTATTTTACTTTTTGGAAATGAAGCTGATATTTCTTTTATAACTTTATTCTCTACTCCTAGAAAGTCGACAAGAGAAACATCTTCGAGTGAAATAATTTTTTCTACCAATTCTAATTATATTTAGTTTTTTTAATGTCTAATAATGCACAAAAATTAAGTATTTTTGGCGAAATATTGATAGCGACTCAGCAAAAATAACTCTTTCTTAAACCCTTTTATGGCTATAATCACTTTTATGTCAGACTTTGGCCAAAGAGACCATTATGTCGCCGCAGTGAAAGCCAAG
The DNA here is from genome assembly GCA_036386935.1 of Cytophagaceae bacterium. Taxonomy (GTDB): domain Bacteria; phylum Bacteroidota; class Bacteroidia; order Cytophagales; family Cytophagaceae; genus DASVUU01. The sequence goes on from DASVUU010000406.1 coordinate 3,942, forward strand.
ATATTTAGTATCGATCCAGCTATTAATGTTGTCGATATCACCCATCATATTGAGCATTTTAACATCGCTCACGCCGCTTTTGTTCTGAAATCGGTATTTAAAGATTTTCCTAAAGGCACTGTACACTTAGTTTCTGTTAATTCACCCTCATTGGATAAGGACAGAATGGTTGCTGTTAAGTTGGAGGACCATTATTTCGTGGGGGTTGACAATGGGCTTTTTTCTTTGCTAAGTGACAACAATCAGTTACCTGTCATAGTCGTAGAACTTAACAAAGATTCTAATTCATCCATATTTCCGGAGAAAACGGTTCTCGCTGAAGCGGCGGTTTCATTGGCAAGCGGCGTCGCGATTTATAACTTAGGAAAACAGCTTTTACAAATAAAACAGATGCTCAATCGACAATTGAGAATTACAAAACACCAGATATCTGGTCACGTCATCCATGTTGATAATTATGGGAATTTGATCACCAATATCAGCCTGGAGGTTTTTGATAAAGCGAAGGAAGATAGAAAGTATACTTTTTCCTTTGCACGCGAAATCATTGACACGCTTTCCACGTCATATGATTCCACAGATAACGGCGATTGCATCGTACTCTTCAATAGCAATGGGTTCCTTGAGATAGCTATATGCCAGGGGAACGCGTCGGAGTTGCTTGGTTTGTCTTATGATAGCCCGGTGAACATCTTTTTTGTAGCGGAGTGAGAAACGGGTAGCTTTTAATTTAACAAATAGTTCCCGCGATCTTTGTTATTGAGAATATCTTTAAATACTTTTGCCCTCCCGTCAAGGGAAATGCCCAGGTGGCGGAATCGGTAGACGCGCTGGTCTCAAACACCTGTGTCTGCAAGGACATGCCGGTTCGAGTCCGGCCCTGGGTACGAAGGTTGACTCTAAAGACTTGTAAAATTAACACTTTGCAAGTCTTTTCTTTTTAGGATAAAGCTATAAGGTAAAGTTTTTCTTAGGCGTTTCTTACATTGTAAGTATATCTTAATAATCGATATATTTAACTTTTAATAATGCACTTTTCTACCATGCAATTTCATGAGTACTCTTTCTCTATTGCCCGTTTTTACGGCTAGTATTTTTTTAGATAGAATTAAGAAAGGGGGATCGACTTATCCATGGTTAATTGGCGTGGAGGATGAAAACGATCTGCACCCTTACGTGGTTAAATTATTTAAGACGAACCATGTAAATGATGCATATGCAGTAAGCAGAGAAGTTTTCGGCAATGTTCTAGCTAGAGAGTTTGATTTATTAGTTCCAAAGTGTGCTTTTATAGAGATAGATGACGAGTTTATTAACGAATTGTCAGATGACCTCCAGGAAGAAATTAGATCTAAGGACGAACGAATAAAATTCGGCAGCAAGTACATTGAGGGCGCGGCGACTTTCACTCAAAGTTTACACAAACATTCATTAGAATCCTATATGATCGAGGATATATACGCCTTTGATCACCTTATCTATAATATAGATAGGAAGAATCTTAAACCAAATATACTGTTTCATGAAAACGAAAGTTACCTAATTGATCATGAATTAAGTTTTAACGTTAATAAGACAGTGATTGATCTTTTTAATGATGACAAATTACTTTACGATAGTAAAAAGCATATATTTTATGATTATCTTAGTAAGAAGGGTAGGAAAGATCACTATTTTAGCACGTTCCATGAATATTTAAGGAACCTAAATTTAGGGGTCTTAGATCCTTACATCAAGCAATTAGCAAGCTTTGATCATCCGATGGGTGATATGGATACGATTGCAGAATATTTACACAATATTAAAAGCAACAGTTCTAAATTCATTTCCGTTTTAAGGAAAACGTTTGCGTAAAATGAATAGGATCTTCGAATTTTCTATATTAAAATACGTCCATTCTCGAGTCTTAAAAGAAGAGGTAAACGTCGGTATACTTTTCTTTTTTAAAGACCAAGGGCCTATTGTTTTTAGGGCTCCAGAGAAATTTGGTAGACTCAAAGGGTTTTATAATAATTTTTCAGAGCCTCTATTAAAAAGGTATTTAAGTTCGTTTACGCAGACTGCAAAAAGACTTTCAGCCAGATTCACCAGTGATATAGGGTTTAATTATGGTCTGAAGTTACAAGCAGTTATTAAGGAAGATTTTTTAGTTGATGATTTTTCCGCTCTAGAGTTTAGTGAAATTAAGATTGGGTCATCAAAAGCAAAGACTGTAAATGAGATTATTGAAACGTATTACTCTCTTTATTTTTCACATTATATTGTACAAAACAAAAAAGTAGAGCGCCACAACGAGAAATTCATTCTTAAAGAATTTAGAGAGTCCCTGCTATCCTTTGACAGAACTATAGAAAAATATATTCATAAAGACAGGCTTATAGAGTCAAAAAGTACTTATCAGAAATTCGACTATGCGTGGAAGAATGGTTCTTTAAACTTGGTTAAGGCCATAAGTTTTGATTTGAAAGATCCAAATACAATCAACGATAAAGCAGTGCAATTTTATGGATCCTTGGATTTGTTGGGGGATAAAGCTGTTGACGAAAATTATAGATTTGACCTTTTGATTTCTGCTCCTCAGGATAAAGGTTTATTTGACGCATATGAAAAGGCATTAAGTATATTAAAAGAATCTAAGGCTCCAAAAAAAATAATTGAAGAGAATGGAATTAAAGATTACTCAAGGTATGCATTTCAAGAGATGACCAAAGAGGAAATTTAGATATATGGCCCACTTATGCCAATGTAAGTATATGTCGAGAACGGTATGATCAAACAATTTCTAATTGACGATACTTTGGTAAGAGTGCCCGAATCTAACATAGAAAGGTACTATTACCTAGGTGATGAATGCCATCATAAGCTAGGAACGTAACTCCATAGATATAAAGGTGAGCTGTTCATTTCGCAGTCATGTAAAATTGTTGATTTAGAGCAAGCGGAGAAGTATGTTTCCCCTGAAATATTAAGTAATAGAGGTAAAGAGATTACCACCATAAAGACTTTTTCGGCCTTGATGCTATGAAGGCGTTTATCTATTACAATAAATTGATATTTATGGATACCTTAGAGGAAGTTCATGATTAAGTTTTCGCTATCTTTTACAGCTGAAACCTATTTTTGACATTTCAATTTTATGAAAAAACTATTAGTTCTTATACTTATTTCACTTTCATTTAATTGCGATGCCCAACAATCTTATTATGTAGATGATGATTTTACTGGTAAAGAGGTGTCAATTGATTTGACTTTGCATCTTTTTCTTGATATCTCAAATAGGGTTGATACTGTAAATCAATTCTTTACTCTAAGAATCGTAAGTATAGAAGCAAAGGAAGGAGATCTGTTTGCATATCCAGCAGTATTTGCAAAGTTTCCATTAAAAGATTTCCTCTTAATACCCAGGGCCATGAGAAATGCACCTGATGGCATGTTCATGGCTCGAGAGACGCCATTCAAATTACCCACCGGATTTCCACCCGGGGGGTTTCGGATATTTATAACGGTCGATAGTGCCGTAGTTGCTGAGGAGATTTCTATAGTTGGCCAGACCGGTATAGGCTACTTAAAGGAATACAGTCCGGCTAATATATTTTCTAACAATGATTTTAGAAATACAAATGCAATAGTTAAGATATACAATCTAAATGGAGCATTAGTTAGAACCGGAACAAAGGATGATTATAACCTTTATCTTCCCATAGGTAGCTACATTTATATAGCCGAAACAAAGGTGGGTCTAAAGTATAGCGGGAAATTCAAAATAGGGTTATAATGACTCCCCCAAAAAGGGAAAACTGACAATTAATATGTCAACCTATTAATTCAACAAAACATCAATTTGATGTGTTGCTCAACCAGAAACGCGAACCTTATAATCAATCCCACAGTAGAAATAGTTAAAACCTATATGATGCTAAAAGGTGGGAAAATCCCACCTTTTAATTGTCACATCCGATATTATAAAAGTCGACTATCCGACTTTTACCGTCTTAAGGCTCCTTAATTTTTAGGGCTGATTTTGAATCTGTCACCAAAAAAAAAGTAACAGCTCAGGGTGGGAAAATCCCACCTCTTAAAGTACAATTGCATTCCTCGGCTTTGAGGAATCTGTTACATGGTCCAAATCTGGATCATGGTTAGGTACGGAATTAGGGGTTCGTCCTTAGTACGAAGGTTAAGGGTGCTCCATTTCGTTATACCCTATGATGGGTTCAACATAGTGTTGAAGGGTATTCGACATGAGGTCGAAAAGGGCAATTGCTTTACCTATAGCTTAAGAATTAAATTGAGCAATCGGGAAAGGCTGTTTTTTAAATTGTTGGTTAGTGTATATCGATTCGTTGTACGGATCGAACCTAGTTAAAGGTAACTGACAATTATATTATAAAGTCTAGTATTCGACATGTTGTCGAACACTAACGGGACTAGTAATGAAGACCAACTCTAAAAGGTTGAAAACCGTGTTTGGTCTAATTCAATTTAAATGTTATCGGTTGGATCTTTTTATACCTAACGGGCACTCCATTATCCGCGGCTGGAGCCCATAGTCCATTAGTAAGGTTGATTAGACGTAAAGCTTCTGCTTGAAGTTCTTCGGGTCCCTTGGTAGCTGCAACTTGACTTATGGTCCCATCTTTTTCAATTACAAAAGATACAAAAATTGTTCCTTGGATCTTTTTTTTCATAGCCTTAGCGGGGTACTGAATATTCAATACAGTGAATCTCTTGAAGTCGCCGTTTTCAGCTTTAAATACAGGAAGTTCTGGCGCCCAGGTGAAAATTTTTTCGGCTGTTGTATCAGTATTCTGCGCGTAAAGTGCGCGTGGAGCTAATGCCAATGCGATAAGAAAAGATAGAGTAACGATGTTTTTCATGGTGACAGCTTAATACGTTAAAATGCTCTTTTAACTTAGGGCTAAGGTAATACTAATAACTCTAAATCATCGGGGTGGGCGGCATAAAGTCCATTCTTTCCGGCTATCTGTATTCGATAGTTTAGGAAATTTTTCGGAAGCGGGAACTCAAGGGTACTTGATTGAGACTACCTTGAAACCATGAGGGGAAATCGATTGGAAAACCTTGACAGCTCTCAACGACAACTCTGATCCTAAATCAAAAAATTTCACTAGCCTTAAGAGAAATGGCAGAAAATGCCGGAAAAATAGGGAACCTGAACATTAGTCCTGAATTGTTAGATTCCATTTTGACTGATAAGAAAGAAATTGGACGATGAGTGTTGAATACGACATCATTGTAAAGAATAAGACAAGGCTGGAAGCGTTGATTGAACGTTTCAATACAAAAGCTCAAGCAAAGTTTTAAATAGAAAGACTCGGTGGCAACTTCCAGACCATGAGGTTGAGCACTATACCTTTTATTGTTCGCCAAACCTCTTACAAACTTAGCTTTCAAGAGTAATCAAAAACAATTTCTTGAATGGGTATACATGCGTCTTTATTTTCTCAGAGAACTATTTGATAGTTATAATTGGTCAGGATGGACTTAGCAATACTGCCAAGTATTCTAAAGGCATTCCAAAAGTGGCGGTCAACCCTGATAAAAAAGATACGACGGGGATCTCCTCCCCTATGACGCGACTGACTTTATCGGCGGTGTCGAAAGTGTTATTTCTAATACTTATCAGGCGAAAACGGTTAAGTTTGCAAAAGCTCTTTAAATGATGGGCAAAGAATCCTAGCATTCAGCGATGACATTAAGGCGGATTTTTTAAAATTTAACAGCGGTTCTATTGCAACCATAGGGATTGCAATAGAAACAGCTAAAATTGTTATGAGCGGCAAAGGATAAGTATTCTACTGCCGTCACACAATTCCATCATCTGTTCTTCGGAACCTCGGAACCTCCTGATCATCCGATATTTTATATTTTTATTTTGCACCCTAAATATTATTTAACTACAAAGGCCTACAAACCCCCTTGTATCACGGTATTATTTCAATTGGCGTCCCGATGTTTACAGCGTTGTAAAGTTCGTCAATCTCTTGGTCTGTGACGGCTATGCAACCTAAGGTCCAATCACAGCAACGATGAAGCTTACCTATAAATCCCGCCCCATTTCTCAGTCCATGAATTTTTACATCACCCCCCGCAGGCCTACCAAGTCTTTTCGCCTTCTCTATATCAAACTTGTTTGGATAGGAAATACCTAGATTCTTGTGATAGCCGCTTTTTGCGTTCTTAGTGTTGATAAAATATAGTCCTTCTGGAGTCTTCATATCTCCCTCAAATTCCTTTCTTCCAATAGATTGGCCTCCTAATGAAATCATATACGTCTTTACCACGCTGCCTTTTGCTAAAGCTACCATCTCTCTTCTTGACTTGTAAACCACTAGCCTGTGAACTTTAATGTTAGCAGGGAGTTTCCGTTCAGAAAATAATAAATAGACGGTTAGCCCGAATGCTAGCATAAAAATAAGTAGGCATGTTATCTTTAGTCTTGTCATATGAATATTTTATATCTGATATACCAACGAACTAGGATTTAAGAACGCTCTATGTCTTTTTAACGCTTTTCTATTCCAAGCTATGATCGCAAACTTGTTCAGTACTTCCAACGCCATTTTGGACTCGGCAATGGTCTATGATTTGTATGGCCTAATATGTCAGCAGTAGTCATTTCATATCGTTCGTTGCCAGTGGCAACAATAAAAGAAAGTAAGAAAATCAAGGTACCCGTTTTGCATATAATTGACGATTACAATACAGTTAGCCCCGTCAAATCCGCTTTGCCACTTTTAAGAAATTCATAGGTGAGCCGGTCTGCTGCACAGTCAATAAAATTAATTCCTTTCAACCTTCGGCCTTTGAAAAAGGTATTTAAAATTTTACAATCTTTAAAAGTAACCTTTGAGAAAGAGCAATTCTCAAAGGAACAGTCTTCTACTTGACCGTTAAAAATAATATCACCAAAGTGTGAGGATTTGAATGATGTCAACTTCCATATAGCATCTTCAATGTTATTTTTTTCGAAATTCACAGAAGTGAATTCTGAACCTGAAAAGTTAGCCTCAGAAAAATTAGATTTTTCAATATTGCACGAAGAAAATTGGGCATCTATGATAGTACATTTCTTAAAGATGTTATTTAGTAATTCCGACGACCTTATTTTACTATTCCGTAAGTCCGAATTGGAAAAATCACTATCTCGAATATCATTGCTCGACAGAATCAATTCAGACAAATCTGATCCTATAAACTTGCAGTTGCGCATGTTGGAAGAACTAAATTTATCTTTCAGGTTCTGCAATCCAGAGAAGTCAGCATCTACCCAATTACCGGAAGACATGTTCCAATTCAACCCTGTCTTTTTTTGTTTGACAGATGGAACCTCGATAGTCTGCGGCTCCAAAAGTTCTACCTTTTTGGTTTCGATACTGATCGATTGAAAGTTTTCAGAAAAATAGTTAAGATCTACGCCAAAAATCTCGGCAAGCCGGTTTATAGTGGTTATGTCTGGCATTGACTCCCCCCGCTCCCATTTGCCAACTGCTTGGGCACTGATAGATACCTTCTCCGCGAGTTCCGCCTGAGAGAGATTGAGCTTTTTTCTAGCGTTGGCAATCTTATTGCCGACTGATGTTGAATTTAGCATTGTTTTAGTTTTTGTTTCGATGCTGTAAAGGTATCCTGGCCGGGCGTCATTGCGCAAATTAAGCCCGCTACTAGTGGTTGTAATATCGCTACAATCAGTTGTTTTTCACAACCAGCGGGGGTTTGTCGATATTTGATCGTCCTCGCCTTAATTTAGAACCTGATTTCTTAAAGTTGATTATACATTTTCAGACAAAACGCTGGTCATTATACGCAATAAATTGTAAGAAAAAGTAATTGGCATGGAATTGCAAATTCCGGATGGAAGCTTTTATAATAGATACGTAGAAGGAGCTTAGAAATAATTTCTACCAAGACGCTACAGCCGAACAAGTTTTAAAGTTCGTAAAATATTCCTACGGCAATAAAGATACGAGCACTGTTGACTATCAAGTATTATGCAATAGAAATCTACGCTCGAAACTGATACTCTATCGTGAGGCCCGCCAGTGCCGGCCTCACGAAATGCCTGTGCGCTAGGGCGTCCCCTATTTGCATAAATCATATAAAAGCCTCTGAATTAGCTATTGCTCCATAACCTTTTTAGACTTATCAAATATCTGATGGAGCGTTTTAAAATATAATTATGATAATTTGGCTTAATTTATGCCCATGAAGACTTTTAATCAAATTTTTGTACCAATTACTCATAAAATCACACTCCTAATGAAAAAGAAACTTCTTATAACGTTTACTTTTATTGTCTCAACAGTGTTCGCATTTGCTCAAACCATTTACTGTCTCGCCTCAAATCTTTTGTAGAGGAAACAAGGTAAGCGTAAACTTTGAAACTTCAGGCACCTTTAATCTTGGCAATGGGTTCGTGGCTCAACTCTCAAATGAAAATGGTGAATTTACATCGTTTACCAACTTAGGGTCCACCACAGGAAGTTCCATAGAAGCCACAATACCCGATAGGCCACAATCCAGCAAATACAAAATCAGAATAGTTTCCTCTGCACCTTACTCTTTTGCTCTGGACAACAGCACAGGCCTCACTATGAGATCTAACCCGGTTCCAACCTTTACCCTTCAACCAGATGGACAGATTGTTCAATTTAAAAATGTCGCGCTCCTTGGCGGCAATGTAATTTATAAAAACACCACTTCAGGAACGGGACAGTGCGAATGGAATTTTGGAGCTGGAGCATCGATTGCAACATTTAGTGGTTGTAATCCCCCGCCTGTTACTTATAGCACCATTGGAGAGAAAATACCCTCTTTACGAATCGTTGATGGAGGATGCTCAGGCAGTAGCGTAGATCATACGCAACTTTTAGAAATCAATACTTGCAATCCAAAAATCCCAGCTGAAGTGACTGTAATCAGGACTGGTGAAGTATTGGACGGTCCCGCCAAGGTCATCCTTATTTGTCCAGGCGCAACCTATACTACAAGGGATGGCTCAAAACAAGTCTATATTGAAACTGGGGCTACCTTTAATTCTTTTACTAGCTTCGGCTCTAAGTCCTTTAGCAGAAAGGGAAGTGTGTCAAATATAAGTTCGGAATATAGCGAGGTTATTTATGAGGATGGTGCTTCAATATCGCGTACAGTCAACCATATGTTACTATGCCCAACAATAGAGTTTGACTATTCTTTGGTAAAATGTAGATGCAACCAAGACTGTAATCTTACAAGCCTCAACGAGGCAGTATCTAACAAAGATTTATCAGTTTTTCCGAATCCGACAGAGGGGAATATACTTATAAATGGGGTTGACGAATCCTTCAAGGTAGCTATCCACAACGCACAAGGAAACCTTATCTTCCAGGAGATGTTCAACACTAATTCAATCGACCTTACGAATTTGGCAGCAGGATTTTACACATTGAAGATTACTGATAGCAATGGTGTAAAAATGGAAAAGTTGGTCATCAACAAATAGCATTTTAGAATATAGGCAAGGAATCCATCTTTTTCTTGCCTCCCTTTTTCTACTAGCTATAGAAATTTTTCGCTTTTAAAAAATAATTATATTGATTCCGCGAGTAAGGGTGCATAATCACGTCACCATTGTGAACTCTCTAAAACATTGGAAGTAAATAAATGACCGGAGAGGGGACTTATCAACATTGGAGCGATTCCGTAAGATTTTGATTAAATTTAATGTTCAATAAGCTAATTTGTGAAAGTCTGCATTGCCGAAAAACCAAGTGTTGCTAGAGAAATTGCCCATATTCTTGGGGCGAACAATCGCAAGGATGGGTACTTTGAGGGGAATGGCTACCAGGTCACCTGGACGATTGGTCACCTTTGTACGCTGAAAGAGCCTCAGGACTACGACTCTCAGCTTCGTTGGTGGAAGCTTGAAAGTCTGCCTATACTGCCTATGAAGTTTGGCATAAAGGGTATCAATAATCCCGGCTATGAAAAGCAGCTTAAGATCATCGGTACACTTGTGAGCCACGCCGATGAAATTATAAACTGTGGGGATGCGGGCCAGGAAGGCGAGCTGATACAACGATGGGTGCTTACCAAGTCGCAAAATAAGAAACCCGTAAAACGCCTTTGGATCTCTTCGCTGACGGAAGAAGCCATTCGAGAGGGATTTAATAACCTGAAGGATGCCAAGGAATACGATCTGCTCTATGCAGCGGGTAGTTCGCGTGCCATTGGCGACTGGCTCCTTGGGATGAACGCTACCAGGCTCTATACACTCAAATATGGCCAGCAAAAACAGGTCCTCTCTATTGGACGGGTTCAAACCCCTACCCTGGCACTGATTGTGAACCGTCATCTGGAAATATTAAACTTCAAACCAGAGACTTACTGGGAGCTAAAAACCAAATACCGCCAGGTAATTTTCTCTGCGAAGAGTGGGAAGTTTTTCAAGAAGGACGAGGCAGAGGCTGTACTGCAAAGCATAGAGAACTCTACCTTTACCATCCTTTCTTTTAGCCGAAAAAAAGGCAAGGAAAGCCCTCCCAAACTATTTGACCTTACCTCCTTGCAGGTGGAGTGCAATAAGAAATTCGGATTCTCGGCTGATCTGACGCTAAAGACCGTTCAGAATCTGTACGAAAGAAAACTGGTGACTTATCCAAGGGTTGATACCACTTATCTTCCTGACGACATTTACCCAAAAATAAAAGGGATACTCTCAAACATGGGAGGATACAGCGCTCTTACGAAGCCCCTGTTGGATGCTCCGATCAGAAAGACCAAAAATATATTTGACAACTCAAAAGTCACTGATCACCACGCTATAATTCCCACAAACGTAGGTGCGGGCGGGCTCTCTGGCAATGAGGGAAATGTCTATGACCTGATCGCACGCAGATTTCTTGCAGCCTTCTATCCTGACTGTATTGTCTCCCGAACGGAAGTCACTGGAAAAGCGGTGGAGACAGAGTTTAAAGCATCAGGAAAGCAAATCTTGGAAGAAGGATGGCGTGCAGTATACAAAGAAGAGAAAAAGGAAGAAGATGCAGAACAGGAGGATGACCAAATCCTTCCTGAATTTGTAGAAGGTGAATCCGGGCCTCACAAACCTATATTGGGTGAAAAGCAGACTAAGCCTCCTAAGCCTCATACAGAAGCAACTTTGCTTAGAGCCATGGAAACCGCGGGAAAGCAAATTGCCGACGAGGAGCTTCGAGAATTGATGAAGGAGAATGGCATCGGCCGGCCATCCACTCGGGCCAACATTATCGAGACTCTGTTTCGGCGCAATTACATCAAAAAAGAGAAAAAGAACCTTATCCCAACGGTTACAGGAATACAGCTCATACAAGTCATCGACTATGAATTAATTAAGTCTGCGGAGCTTACGGGAAACTGGGAAAAAAAGCTCAGGGACATTGAGAAAGGGAAGTTTGATGCAATGGTATTTCTTGAGGAGATGAAGCAGATGGTGCGCCAGATTGTGCATCATGTGAAAAATTCGTCAGGAAAGCGCATTGCCATTGAAGAGATCATCTCGCCCGCCGCAAAAAAGCAGGAGGCTAAAAAATCGGAGTCAGCTCCTCCTCCACCCAAAAAGACGGATGAGAAGACCTTGTGTCCGAAATGTAAGACGGGTACAATCATTAAGGGAAATAAAGCATTTGGTTGCTCTGGCTACAAAAGCGGTTGCAATTTTTTGGTACCTTTCGAGCTTTATGGAAAGAAGCTGAACGAAAAACAATTGCTTACTTTGATCTCCAAAGGTAAGACTGGAGCCATCAAAGGCTTCTTAAAGGGAGAGGAAACTGTAGAAGCAATATTAAAGTTGGATGAGGGTGCAAACATTGTACTAGAGCCAAGAGAACAAGTTGTACTCACTTGTCCGCGCTGTGGTGAGGGGACTATGCTAGAAGGAAAGTCTGCTTACGGCTGCTCTGCCTGGAAGAGCGGCTGTGCCGTGAGAATTCCTTATTCTTATCTGGAGAAGGATATTACCAAAGCGCTTATGAAGGTATTGATCAGTGGTAGGGAGACTGCTGTTATCAAAGGCCTTATTTTACATGGTGTGAAGGTGAATGGAAAACTGAGGCTGGGGAAGGATTTTGGGATTGAGTTGGTGAAGGTCTAAAGTTGTTTCAAGTTTGTCGTCAACTTTCAACTTTTACTTTCTTACTCAGGAAGAATCTGGTTCCTTAAAAAGCTTTGGTTGGCCTTTCCCGATAAAATTTTAATACCACCTCCCTTTGTCTTTCTAAAAGCAATAAGGGTCTGGACACGTTAAAACATTTTTGCCATAATTTAACGGTCAAATTTTAGAGCCTTATAACACAATTAATTTTTCTGTTGCGAGAGCTGTCTCAATGGAGCCTCCTTCGCTCTTGTCTCCTATACTTGCCGTCTTTTGTTTTGAACATCTTGTTTTCAAAGTGCTATAGCCCATTTTCAAATTCTGACAAGCGATTCCAATAAAAATTTCTTTAAAATTTTATTGAACGTGACAATGTACTTTCGTTTGAGTATAGTAAGCAAAATCCAGCAGTGAATCCATTAGAAAAGCCGGAACGATGGTCCTTTTGAATTATAATTGATGCGAGGATTATATAGCGGCTTTTAAAAAGACGCATGCGAGGGAAAGTTTTGGATCAGAACACTGGGAATGCCTGATACTTCCAAAAGTTGATATCTAATACACTTATAACCTTGAGATTATTTCTTTAACATAAAGAAATAATCTCAAACATTTTTTTAAATAGAACAGACTAATGTATTCTATTTTAAGCATTTATTATTCATTTTTTCAATATATAACCGTAAAAGTCTCTACCTAGGCTCAAAACCTCGTCATGAATCGTAGACGTTCCCGGAGCTTTTTAATACACATAGGTCAATAAGTACTTTTTGTATTATTTAAATATTAGTTTATCTTATTTTTATATTAAAATACAACATCGTGTTAAGATCATCGTAAATAGAGAATCGGGTTCTATAATAGCTGATTTCAATATGTGTAAAGATTATACTCTGAGAGTTGTACCTATGAATAAGATATTTATTCTGCTAACAACCCTGTTCTCTCTATGCATAACAGAGGGAATTTCACAATGTACTCCCTCCTCTGTCCCCTATCCCAATATGGGTATAAATCTCCCTGATGCCGAGAATATTCCATGGATAAATTTATATCACCAAATAAATCCCTACCATTCCAGTGCTAGAGGGTTAAACATAGGGAGCGATGGTTGGCCTACAACAGGTACAAATCACTTCGTTATAGGCGCTGACATAGGGACAGTAATTCCCATTCAGGGAGTTGTAAAAGTTTCTTATAAGGGAACGAAAAGTCAGTTTTCTGTAAATAATTCCGGAACTATAATAGGTGCGAATTCAAAAGACGATTTTCCAGCTTCGGGCTATGCTTACATTGAGGTAAACGTTCCAACTGCTATAGTAGGCAAAGATGGAAATGGAAACGAACTTGAATTTAAAATAGAAGGGCACGCAGAGGATATTAAGTTTATGAGGCCTGGCTTCGAAATCGATGAAACTAGGATAGTTCACCCTCAATATGCAGACTTATTGAAAAACTATAGCACCCTTAGATTTATGCCTTTTCTAAGTACTAATACCCACATGGTAACCAGTCAATGGGATTGTGATGGTCCCCTATCTATTGATTGGTCAAACAGATCATCCCCAAATACTCCACAACCGCTAAATCAGTTGAACACCAAAGGTGGCGCCTGGGAAATGGCTGTTGCAATAGCCAATGACATGAATAAAGATATGTGGATTAATATTCCCGTTATCGCGTCTGATAATTACATTAATGGTCTTGCCCAGTATCTAAAAAGCAATTTAAATCCATCGCTGAAAGTAAACTTCGAACTAGGAAACGAAATTTGGAATTCAGCAGGTGGTTTCTGCGTCTATAGGCAGGTCGCTAAACTTGCTGGCGGTGACAACAATCCCAATTTCGCCAGATGGAATGGTGTGAGAATAAAACAGGTAGTTGACATATTTGCTACTGTTTGGGGTTGGAGTGAGATCAACAATAGAATTCGTGCAACTTTATGCGGCCAGATTGGATATGGGGTATGGCCTTATGATGTTGGTAGAACATTGCAACCTTCGATAGAGTACCTTGAGAATACTTTTGGCGTCGGAACTGTAAAAAAATACATCTATGCCTTAGGAGTAGCGCCTTACTTCGGTCCTCATGGAAATACAAGTAGTGTAGATGACATTATAAGTAGCAGCTCGGATGATATAAATAATGTGATTTTCGGTCAGTATAGTGATGAGTTATGGAACGGGATCAGAACAGCCAATAAACTAGAAAATTGGATGGGATGGGCAGGATATTATGGTCTAAAACTATTTGCTTACGAGGGTGGACCCGATATGGACTATACCACCGGAGGCGGAGGGGTGAAAAATACTGCAATGCAAGACCCACGAATGGAGGACCTATGCAAAACCTACTGGAATAAATGGTATTCACGATACGGAAATGATGCGCTCTTCTGCTTTTTCTTAGGGGGCTTTAACACAAGCGGCTTATATACACTTGGAGAAAGTTTTTCTCAAACAAGTACGAGGCAAAAAGCCATGAATCAAATAATGTCAAGTCCTTCGCCAGCTTTTGACAAGGGATTTAGGCATATAATACCTGGAACTATACTCGCTAGTCAGGCAGTGGGCTATATGGAAACCTATGACAAACAAGGATACCTGCGTTATCTCCATGGTGGTGGTTGGGCAGAGTGGGTCTTTGGCGCTCAAGAGAATGGAAAATATACTTTATCTATTAACAGGAATTCATCGGCAAGCGAAGTAGATATTTATATGGATGGTATCTTAGTAAAAGACAACTGGCCTCTACCTGGAACTAATGGATCAGAGGCCTGGAGTCCGGATATACCGTTAGATCTTTCTTATGGCGTTCATGCAATAAGAATAAATTTCAACCAAGAGAATGGTGACTACAAGGAATTAAAGTTTACACTGATAAGCAAGACACCTCCATTCCAACCTGCGGCAATACAAGGGGATTTGAATGTCTGTTCAGGCAATCCAAAGGCAAAATATACCGTTGATAATGATGCATCAGTCTGCACGTATACATGGACGCTTGCACCTACTGCCGTTGCGGCCGGTGCTAAGATACTTCCTTTCCAGGCATCAGCGCCCGGTCAACCTGCTTCTGGACAAAACACAAATTTGATCTACATAGACTGGGGTAACACCCCCGCTGGAACCTATTCCCTTAAAGTAAAGGGATCTAATAACAATGGGGATAGCCCGGAAAGGACGGTAAATATAACCCTCGGCACTTGTGGGTTTGTAGTGAATCCTACACAGGCCTGTATGGGAGAAAATATAAATGTCGTTCCTGCAATAGTAGGCACCGTTACCACTTGGAATTGGATATTTGATAAAGGAGGAACGACCGCGACACCATCTTACTCCACTGCTCAAAACCCTGGTCCGTTCTCATATAGTGCTACCGGACTTCATAATATTGAGCTTAAAGTCACAATGTCAGACGGGTCTACAAAGACTTTTTCAAACATAGTAAATGTGAGAAGCACTGGCTGTATAAAACCGGTTATATCAAATGTTACTACCACCGATCCAACTACTTGTGTGGCCACAAATGGCAATTTGGTTTTCACCCTTTCCGGCGGATTTTCCGATGGGGAGGTTTATCAGATAGATATGAATGGCAATGGCATCTTTACTGATCCTATTGATAAAGAAGCCACATCGGTCAGTAGCAAACTTACTCTAGGCAATTATAAAAAGGGGGAGGTGCTCGCAGCTACTGCAACTATGAAAATTCGGCAGAAATCGGATGTCACACAGGCAAGTAATGGTTATAACTTTATAGGTTATACCTTCGGTCCTGCTAGCCCAGATGTAACGCTAGGTGCCGTCTCCCCAATCTGTTCTGGCTCAACTACCTTTTCCCTCCCCTATTCTGGAACTACGGGAAATCCTATCTCCTATTCTATAAATGCTGGAACTCCCGCCATGGTAGGGT
Organism: Cytophagaceae bacterium; assembly: GCA_036386935.1. Classification (GTDB taxonomy): domain Bacteria; phylum Bacteroidota; class Bacteroidia; order Cytophagales; family Cytophagaceae; genus DASVUU01. The sequence goes on from DASVUU010000406.1 coordinate 19,987, forward strand.
TCTCGGATATCACAGATGCGGCTTTAAATGCTTCACCCTTGACTATTGCCATTCCAAGCAGTGCGGCTGCTGGAAGCTATCAATTTAGTCTTACATTAAAAAACGCGAACAGCTGTATAAGTGCACCAAAGTTATTTTCACTTGTTATAAACCAAAGCGCCGTAGGTGGGACTACGACCACCCCTACTCCAACTATTTGCGCTGGGCAAACGGCTACGCTTGAATTAAGTGGCCACACCGGTACTATTCAGTGGCAGCAATCGGCTACCGGCACGGGAAGTTGGGCAAATGTGAGTGCTGGGACAGGCGCAAATTCTGCCTCCTACACCACATCCGCATTAACAACTAACATGTTTTATCGTGCCGGCGTCACTTCTGGAAACTGTCCCACAGTCTATACTTCTCCAGCAACACAAGTAACGGTTACCCCAGCCTCATCAGGTGGTACATCGAATGCCGCTCAGACTGTCCTAGCTCAGGGAGGAAACACCGACATAACTTTATCTGGATATATCGGTACGATCGCTAAGTGGCAGATTTCTTCTACTAACGGTACCAGCTATATAGATATAACCCCATTACAGACAAATGCAACATTTAATACAGGTCCCTTAACGACGCCTGGAGATTACTACTATAAAGCAGAAGTAAAAAGCGGATCTTGCCAATCAACTTTTTCTTCAGCAATAAAAATTACAGTAAACAATCCTTCTACGGCGGGAACAGCAAGCACCTCCACTCCCACCTTATGTTCAGGTAGCTCTGGAAGTTTAAGTCTATCAGGAAATACTGGCTCAGTAATTTGGCAAGATTCTACAGTCGGAGGTAAATTTAATGACATATTAAATTCGTCTGGCCAATCTCACACTACTTCAGCATTGACAGCTACTCGCTGGTTCAGAGCAAAGGTTACTGGAGGAACGGGAATAGTATATTCTAATGTAGTTGCAATAGCCGTGAGTCCACTTACAATAGGCGGTACAGCAAGTGCTGATCAGACAGAAATTATAAAAGGAGGGAATGCTAACATCAACTTAACAGGCCAAACCGGCGCAATAGTTAAATGGCAAATGTCAACTGATAGAGGCATAACATATACTGATATCGCTCCTTCCCAGACAAATGCCACTTTCAATTCAGGTGCTTTGGATATGCCCCAGGATTATTACTATAAAGCAGAGGTAAAAAGCGGATCTTGCCAATCAACTTTTTCTTCACCAATAAAAATTACAGTAAATAATCCTTCTGCGGCAGGCATTGCAAGCACCTCCACTCCCACTTTATGTTCAGGTAGCCCTGGAAGTTTAAGTCTATCAGGAAATATTGGCTCAGTAATTTGGCAAGACTCTACCGTCGGAGGTAAATTTAATGACATATTAACTTCGTCTGGGCAATCTCACACTACTTCAGCATTGACTGCTGATCGCTGGTTTAGAGCCAAGGTTACTGGGGCAAACGGAATAGTATATTCTAATACGGTTGTAATAACTGTGAATCCTATAAGTATAGGAGGCACAGCCACTGCTTCAGAAGCTGTGGTTGTGCAAGGAGAGAATACTGAGATTAGTTTATCCGGTCAAACAGGTACCATAACTAAGTGGGAGATTTCTACCGATGGTGGCAATGTATATACAGCAATTGATCCATTACAGGCAAACATTTCCTTTAATACAGGCTCTTTAGATATTCCTCGCGATTATTATTATAGAGCTATTGTTAAGAGTGGTGTCTGCTCAGAAGTTAATTCTACGTCAATAAAAGTGACTGTCAATGGTCCCTCTACTGCAGGAACTGCAAGCACTACTACCCCAACCTTATGTGCAGGTAATACTGCTATTCTAACATTATCAGGAAGCGTTGGTTCAATATTCTGGCAGGACTCAATACCAGGTGGGGTTTTCAACGACATCGCTGGAGCAAATGCCCAGTCCCATACAACTCAAGCATTGACAGCGAATGGATATTTTAGAGCCAAGGTAATTGGAGGATCGGGAACAGTTTATTCAAATACGGTAACAATAACTATCAATCCCAACGCTCAACAACCTGGTGATTTTACGTCGAGCAAGCCAATTGTATGTCAGGGGGAGACTAATGTAACCTATACCGTTCCTACGGCTCAGAATGCTACCAGTTATAAATGGATGTTTAACGGAAGTATCTTAAGCGAAAATAGAAATTCCCTTGTGATGGACTTCAATAGCACTTCCGTCTCTGGTACTTTAAGCGTGCAAGCAGAAAATAGCTGCAATACGTCAGAACCTAGATCCTTGCCTATTCAAGTAAGTAGACTACCGGCACAACCGGCACAAATCAATGGGCCCAATGTCCTTTGTGCCAATTCAGCTGATATAAATTACTCAGTCCCGTCCTCCAACGCCACCGATACTTATTCTTGGAGCTTTATGGGCACAGGTATAAGTCCATTGACTGGAACCACTAACGCCATTAATGTAAGTGTCAGCAGCACGGCCACTTCAGGTACTTTACAGGTATACAGTAAGAACAGCTGTGGGCAGAGTGAGATTCCAAGCACCATAGAGTTGAGAATAGAGCCCAAGGTACGACCTACTGCAGTAATTTCTTCGCCTTCATCAAGTATCTGTGGTGGTAGCTCAGTCGCCTTTTCTGTGGAAGCCTCAGGCGAAGGAGAAAGCCCATCTTTCACCTGGTTTATCAATGGGGTCGATGCTAACGTCAATTTGCCAACATACACATCCAATAGTTTGAAGGATGGGGATGTTATAGGTGTGAAAGTTACATCAAGTTCTGAATGTAGATTCAGCGATTTTGCAACTGATTCCTTTCCAGAAATTAAGGTTATAGCTCTTCCAGCGATAGCCGACAATATAGTGGGACCGAATTTAGTGTGCCAAGGTAGCACTAACAGTTATGCCATTACAGCACAAACAGGAGTTACCTACAATTGGGAGTGGCCTGTTTCGATTAGTAAATCAACGGCATCAAACATAAATACGCTCACTTTGAATTGGCTTGGCTCCCCACAACAACCCGAAACAATATCAGTAACGGTCCAAAATCAATGTGGGTCCAGCGAGGCGAAAAGTATTTTAGTAAATAGAGATCCAAAATGTGATGATGTTTTGTTCGTTCCTAACGTTATAACACCTGATGAGAACAACACAAATTCAGTCTGGAATATTGAAGGGCTGGCCATTTACCCCGATAGTGAAATTAAGATCTTCAACCGATGGGGCAGTTTGATTTTTAGTGCCGTAGGCAATTCCAAGCCTTGGGATGGCACAATCAAGGGTGAGCCGCTTCCCACAGGTACGTATTATTATGTAATAGATTTAAAAAACGGAAAAAGCGCTGTTACTGGTTCTGTAACAATTATAAGGTCGTAGAGGATATAAAAACTGAGTTTTTTGTAAACCTTTCTCTATTCAGGTCGGGCTTTATTTGTTTTGCTAAGATACCTGAGTCGAAGTGCCACTTTGACGTGGAGTCAGGTAAGATTACGTTTGTTGAAAGTTGATTGCTTTAAAATTTGACAAAGGTTCGATCACAAGACTGACCGTTTATTGAGATCCTCAATATATAAATACCAGGCAGCATTTGGTCTGTGACCTACCTCGCTATCTAGGGACCAAGTTTCAATTCGCCCTAGCTAGCATTGCATCCAAAATCGAGACTTGATGCTGATAAAAGACGATGTTTGACCATTCATAGACAGGCTGTCTAACAATATCTATTTCTGCAAAGTTAAGCTAGGGATATAGCAAATGAACCATGAGAACCTTCACTTTAATCTTTGTAATCTTCACCGGAGCGGCGGCATTGTTCTTTGGATTGACAGCATTGACGAATATAAATCCACTGTTTCTTATATTGCTCAGAATGGCGTTGACAACAGCAGTAATTGTAGCAACAATTCTTGTCTTCAGGAAAAACAAAGCGTGGTCCCATAATCTTCCTAAGGAAAAGCGAGCTGAATATGAACGGTGGTGGAAAAACCAAGGCAAGGGAGACACCTCGGCGAATTAGTCGATTTAATCAAATCTGCTTTTGTTTAATATATTAACCGTTATTTTACTGTTTCCTTAATCGCCATAAGTCTCTTCTCATTGATTCCACCAAAAAATTCCTCAAAGAAGTCCAATCACGTATTGATCGCAAGTTAACTTTTAATTTAAAGACCTAGGTGGAAACGTTTCAAGGGAACGATCGACCATTAATACGATCAATGGTCCTTTTGTCGAAGTTTCTGGTTTAAAATCTAAAGACCATTCAAATCTCTAACCAATTGAACTAGAAGACATGCTAAAAGCATATAAAACTTAAATTGAAATCTTGGTCAACCTATATTTCCTTGAAGAAAACTTACTCGACAAAAACGACTCGTTGGAGCTCTAGCTTACTTAGTAGAAGATTGCAAACCTAGAGCTATTATGGATTTGAAATGAGCCTGCGGCGACTGTATAATAAAGTTTACTAGCAGCGGGCAAAGAAACTTGAAATTCCTTCGACCGAACCATTCAACCACTTCAAATTAAAAGGAATTGCTTCGATCTACCTCCCCACGCTAAGCTTATAAGAGGCTAGTTTATGATGTACGCAATGCCAATTCCCATTTCGGCGATCGAAATCTATTTGCACAAACTGCTAATATTAACCGTCAGAAAATACCTATTTAAAAAAGGCGCTTCAAATTAATAACATAAGTCTAACAATATTTTATCCTAACTATAGTTAAACTGACACACAATTAAAGGAAATTAATAGCCTTGTTGTCGTTTGGTTTCCAGCATAGATGGAGGAGACTTCGATATCTCTGGAATATCATATTAACCGTCTACCAGCCAAAGCGCTACTCTATCAAATAAAAACTATATTGCAAACAGAAAAACATAGTATCGAAATAAACATGGCTGATGATTTCAGTAAAGAAGGAAAAAAGGTTGCATATTTTTGTATGGAGTATGGCATTGATCAAGCACTTAAGATTTACTCTGGCGGACTTGGCTACCTTGCCGGGTCACACTTAAGAAGTGCTCATTCCCTCAATAAAAACTTTGTAGCCATCGGCATACTGTGGAAAAGAGGATACTACGATCAGGTGCGGGAAGAAAACCAAAATATGAAGGCGAGCTTCTTGGAGAAAAACTACAGCTTTCTCAAAGATACAGGAATTAGGTTTACAATAGGGGTAAACAACTCGCCTGTTCATGTGAAGGCATTGAAGCTCCCCTCTCATATATTTCAGACAGCACCACTTTACCTGCTTTCTACAGACCTTCCTGAAAATGATTTTTTAGCAAGATCAATTGTCGATAGGTTCTATGCACCGGAAACAGAGGCTAAGGTAGCGCAATCAATTTTGCTAGGTATTGGTGGTGGAATGCTCTTGGACAGGCTTGGCTTAGAACCTGACACCTACCATTTGAATGAAGGTCATGGTCTTCCGCTCGCCTTTTATTTATTCAACAAGTATAAAAATATTGAGGAAGTTAAACGTAGGTTAGTATTTACAACGCACACTCCTGAAAAGGCTGGAAATGACGAACATCCCTATGAGTTGCTTCACAGGATGGGGTTTTTCGACTACTTGCCATTGGAGCAGGTAAAAGGACTGACGGGAATGTTTGGACATACCTTAAACTACACGATAGCGGCACTTAAGCTTTCCAAAATCGCCAACGGTGTGTCTAAAATCCATGGCAAAGTGTCTAAGCAGATGTGGGGGGCTGACGGCGGAACTTGTGAAATAATCTCTATTACCAATGCTCAAAACGAAGACTACTGGAGAGACGCTCATCTAAAAGCGCACCATAATTCAGGCGATCGTCAATCCTTTTTGCAAAGAAAAGATGAGCTAAAAAAGCAATTATTTGAGGTTGTTGCGGACCAGACAGGCAAATTATTTGACCCTAAAGTTTTGACAATTGTCTGGGCAAGACGTTTCGCTGGCTATAAAAGGGCGGATCTTTTGCTGAAAGACTATGACAGATTCTTGAGACTTATCAACGGAACCACAGAGCCGGTTCAAATTATTTGGGCAGGCAAGCCGTATCCTGAAGACTATGACGGGGTAAATCTATTCAATGGACTGATTAAACTCACTGCATCGCTAAAAAATTGCGCAGTGCTTACGGGCTATGAGCTGAGCCTTTCTGCCATGCTAAAAAAAGGATCTGACATTTGGCTGAATACCCCAAGGTATCCACGTGAGGCGTCAGGAACCAGTGGAATGACTGCCGCCATGAACGGATCGATAAACTTTTCGGTAGCTGATGGCTGGGTTCCAGAATTTGCAAAACATGGCGTCAATAGTTTTGTCATTCCTGCAAATGATTCAGAAGCATATTTTGCAAGACAGGACGACGAAGATCTAAGTCAATTATATAAGATACTCGAGACAGAGGTTTTGCCGACATTTTATCACAATCATGCCCGTTGGATGGAAGTCGTAAAAAACAGCATCAACGATGTGATGCCATACTTTGATTCTCATAGAATGGTCAATGAATATTATGACAAAATGTATTAATCAAATGTATTTTTGCTAGAGGATTTGTGTAGCGGTTACTGTATGTTTGGAGAGTTCAAAAATATCAAATACTACCGGGGAATGTATATCCCTGAAACAACACGTTATACGCAGTTCCTGCTTTCTCCTGACATTGATTGGACCAAGATAAATACGAGAAGTAATTTCTAAGGGCACTTTTTCAAGCGATGTTCTTCGTCAACCTACCCGCACCAGCATTGGAAGTAAGGCTGGGAAAGGTCAAATT
>DASVUU010000407.1:0-3005 GCA_036386935.1 Cytophagaceae bacterium
ATGCCATATTTGCTTTCATTATGCCTTATAGTGATTTCAAGGTTTGACCATCCCTCCATGTCATAGGTCTTATGAAGCAGATAATCATTCAGATTAATGTTTCCTTTACGGCAATCTTTCAGGTCATAAAAAGCATATCTGGGAGAATTTTCGCCGGGGCATATCACTATATTATCAATCCTTTGAATTTCGATGAGATCCTTCGCGTTGTTGAAAAGTTTTATCTCAACAGAAAGGAATTGTTTGCCATAAACCTTATTAGAATTATCAATTTTCTTTGAATCAAACGAAATTACCACATCCTCAATAGGATCTCGATATAACACTGGCTTGTTGAATTTTTCATTTGCAATGGATATCATTTCCTTTTCATAGCTTATGGAAATAAAATCTAGGTCTTTAGGTGTTTGGTATTCCCTGATTAGCATCTCATATCGCGTAATATTATTATTCATAAAAACTGAAATCTTCCGTTTGGGAAAATCTACTGGGATTTTAATAAAATAAAATATAACATTGTCTGACCTTCTCGTGGTATCGATCTTAGAATTAGCCACTGCATCAAACTGGATCTGCGCTTTAAGTAACCCGGTCCCTTCGACTTTTACTTCAATCTTTTCGCCTGGATATACAGCAAGGTTCGAATTCCAATCCTCCCCTTCTCTAAGCAGGCTTATCTTTTCTATATCAGGCTTTTCGATTATATCAAAATTCGTTATAAAACGTGTTACGTCATCATCCTTTATATAGAGATAGCCATCAGAAATTCGATGTAAGGAATAGGGACGTAGCCAAGCCAAAATTTTGTTGCTATTACCAACCTGGGATTGTGTGAAAAGCTCTGCTATAAGTCTGCCTCCGGGTTCTTGCTGGCTTTCTATTCTATATGTCTTCCTCAACCCAATATTTCTATTTAGATCTAATTGAACTTGAATATTAGATTTAAACTGGGGATCATAAAAAAATTCCGACTGATCAATATTAAGGTAGTTAATCCTACTTGGCCTAACTGAAAATCTTAAGGCAATGGGCGGCAGATCATAAGTTAGATTATTGTATTCATTCAGATAAGGTCGGATGGTTTTAAATTTTAATCTTAATTCTTCAGACCCTGCTTGAAGAGGATGAACAGAGACCTGTATGTTGTTTTCTGACGTTGATATTTTGTACTCGATATTTTTCGAGGTATTCCAACCTTCATCAAACTTGATATTCGTGCCATTGACTGTTGGAATATTTATGACTTTATCCTCGCCTTCAAAAAGTTCGTCTACATCATAGGACAGTTCATAACGAGTTTTAAAAAACGGGTATAACTTTATTTCTTCCGTAGTAACCTTGTCATTAGCATCCGTAATCTGAAATACGAATCGTGGAAATTTGGCTTGAAGCAGATCATTGAATTGAACTTTAGCTCTAAAAAAATCATCGCTAATCCTAGCAACCGAATCTATTATAAAGAAGTCTAAAGAGGATTGGAGATTTATCCCCTTTATATTATCGATATTTTGCGGAATAAAAGTTAACTCAACAACTTCCGACTGATTTGTAGCTTCAAAGTAAAAGTACTTGTAGCCCCTGTATTCGATATTGTTCTTACTGTAGGAATACTCTGCAGTATCCACCTTCAGCACAATATCTTTTAACTTGGGCTGGACATTTTGGGCAAAAAGATATAGAGGGCAAAGTAAACCTACAAGAAAAACATACTTCATGAAGAAATATAAAGTTATTTTAATAAACCAGCAAAGCTAGTTATTGACTCTCCGAGCTATGTTGTTATAAGATAACTATTTTTGCCTTGAATTATTTTTCAAAATAGACCTTAGCTAACTTGGCGTCATGGCCGTAAACGTCATTCCTAAAATTTACCTGTCCAGAGGGATCTACCCAAGCGGTGAAATAAACAATGTACACAGGAATTTTATTTTTTAGCTTTACATACTTTTCCTCACCACTATGCATTTGCTCGTCGATTTTTTCTGCAGGCCAATTGCTATCCTCTTTTAAAACATACTCTGCTAGTTTCTGCGGCTCCTGCAACCTAATACAGCCGTGGCTAAAATTTCTATCCTGTTGACTAAAAAGATTTCCTGAGGGGGTATCGTGTAAATAAACATCAAATTCGTTAGGAAAAAGAAATTTTACTCTACCTAAAGCATTCTTTGGTCCAGGCCTTTGTCGGAATTTATACTTGTTATTTTCAACAGTCACTGTACTCCAATCTACATCATATGGACTGATGGGATTCTTAGGATCACCTTTATACATTTCCATATCCTCCTTATCGAGAACAATTGGATTCTTTTTTAAAAGAGGCAATAATTCATTGTCAACTATGCTTTGAGGCACATTCCAATATGGACTCATCACGACATATTCCATCTCGTCGTTGAAAATAGGAGTAAATGTAGCAGCCTTGCCGACAATCACGTTCATAGTCCACACCTCCTTATTTTTTTCATAAACATGAAGTTTATACTCAGGAATATTTACCACGAAGTAATTTTCGCTTGTCATTTGCGGCACCCACCGCCATCGCTCCATGTTTATGAGAATCTGCTCGATGCGTTCGCCCACAGTTACATTTAATGCTTCGAGGGTTTTACCAGTAACAATGCCATCATCCTTCATGCCATGCCTCCTTTGAAATCTCTTTACCCCCTCTTCTAAATTTTGATCAAAAACGGTATCTTTCGTTGCAGAAATAAGATCCCCGCTTGCAACCAACCTATTTTTTAATGCTAATACTTCAGGGAGGGTGTCTCCTTTAATCAATTTCTTGTTAGTTAAGGTAATCGGTTGCCAACCGCCTTTCTTTTCAAGTTCTTTATATTTGGCTAACGCACCTTTCAGCTTGTTATATTCGGGATGTAAGGGCTCGTTTTTAACAAAGGGATTGTCTTCCGACCTGTCTTCCAAAATAGCATCCAGTGTCTTGCCATATTTTATCTTCTTCCTTTGGACGTGCCATTCGAGGTTTTCTTCGTTAGGATCAACCTTGC
>DASVUU010000408.1:0-3379 GCA_036386935.1 Cytophagaceae bacterium
TTTTCTGTGGCGATAATCGGGACGGTGATGATTGGGGTGGTGTTTTACATTATCGTAAGCATAAACTTCTCCGCACCGAGACGAAAGGAATATTTATTACAACTAACGGTAACAGGTTCTAAACATGAATCTTCTACAATGGACAAGTCACTACAAAGATATTGTAGTAAGGTCAATCTAGTCAATGTAAAAGCCGTCGGCGAAGAAGGACTGGATACACTACAGCTGTCCTATTACATTAGACTAAGAACAGAAAATAATAGTCCTAATATGATCAGAGAAATTAAAAGCCTTGACGGGGTGAAATTTGCCAATCTATTTTTTGATGAAGAATAAAGTGTATTCTACATTGGTTGCTAAGTCGCTTTCATGATGAAAATGCGGGGAAAAAATAATATAAGATTCAGGAGCCCTGGCTTTAAGTCTGTGGCTTATGGCAAGGGACTGATGATTGTTTTCCTATCAGTAGTTGCGAGGACGAATTGCTGGGCCCAAGACTCATTGACATTGGTGCAGTGTATCAATCATGCGTTAAACAATAACTTAGCAATCCATCATTCAAAACTAGTCAAAGAAGGATCGACAGTTGATTTAAAATCATCTAAAAACAATTTTCTCCCTACCATAGAAGGGGCGGCGAGGAATGTTCAAAATTGGGGTCTCTTTATAGATCCTGCAACCAATACTTTAACAACAAACAGTACAGAAATATACACAGCTGCCATTAACGGAGAATTGGTGATATTCAATGGTGGATACAACTATTTTAATACCCAGCAAAAATATGCGCTGAACAATGCGGCAGATGCTGATCTTAAAAAAGTTACCAATGATATTGTACTAAAGGCTGTGGCCGCTTATTTTCAGGTTTTATTCGCCCAAGAACAACTCCGTATTGCTATGACTCAAAAAAATATGAGTCTTAATCAATATGAACGCATAAAAGGTCTCGTCAGCGAAGGAATATTTCATAGGCGTGAACTCCTGCATAACGAATCAGAAATAGCCTTCCGGGATGTATCTATTGTCAATGCTTCAAACAATATTCAAAAGTCTAATCTACTTTTAAAACAAATTATAGGACTTCGATCTGACTTCTACATCAAGCCAGCAACGGGTCAAGTTTTGACATCAGATACCTTAAAAAGCTTAAATACCCAGATTGCCTACAGCCCATCTTCTGCATTCCTACCCGAGCTACATGCAGCACAACATAGACTGAGAGCGGCAAAACATTCAAGCAATATTTTTCGATCACAAAGATATCCCAGCTTTTCAATCTCCACTGGAGTAATCACTAGAAGCTCAAGTCTCCTGGCATTAGAACAAAATAAACAGTTTAGGAGAAATGTCTCAGAATATGTAGCATTCAATTTAAGAGTGCCGATTTTTAATCAGTTTCAGGTCAATAATAACATAGTCCGTGCAAAAATAGAAGTAGATCTTAGGGAGAATGAACTAAGGCAGGTAGAACAAAAAGTCGAGGAAACTTTGCAAAATACGGTCCTTGATGTTGCTGCAGCTCAGAAAAAATATGTTGCATTGCAAAAGCAAGTTGGAGCCTTAAGTCAGGAGTATATCTTCGCTGAAAAGTCTTACCAGGCAGGGACTATGACCTTCCTCGAATATAATATCGCAAACACGAGGTATTCTAATTCCGAAGTTGAGTTATTACAGGCTAAATATGACTTTTATTTGAAAAGAAAAATTCTAGATTTTTATGAAAACAAAAGTTTGCTTTTAGAATAAATCCTCTGCTATTTATCAGTGTTCATTAAAACCCTGGAAAGCATTTTCTAAGAAGCTTTGGTAAGCAAACTCAGTGTTCCCGCAAATCAATTTTCTTTTGCCGCTATAAGATTATGCAGTACCGCACTTTTCAATGAATCATTGGAGATTCAGATACAGACTTTTTCTTAAAGGGCTTATAAAACCTTCCCACACTTTTCTTAAACATATTCCAAAAAAATCTTTTCTGACCAAAAATAAAACCATAGGTCAGAAGGAAAATATAGTAGCTTGGAAAAATTAGAAATAACCAAAATATTGATTTTAGCCAAATTGGTGTCAAATCTGTCACGCCAACCAGGGGAAAAATTACCTTCCTTACTTCCACAGCAGACAATCCAGTAAGTGCAAATACTAAACAAATTACGAAGATCTGAAAGTTACTTTGTATCCCATACCTTTCTTTTACACGATCCAGGAATTTCTGCTTAGCCATAATTTTTGAATGATTCTAGTGTAAAAATAATCAATTTTGCTCCAAAGAAAGGAATTGTTCCCAGAATTGATTTTCTGGTAAACTGCCAATTACTTTTAAAGGTTCCTTTTTGATAGGGTGTATGAATGACAACTGACGAGCATGCAAATTTATGCTCGCATCGTCATTAGGTTTAGGGAAACCATACTTTACATCACCTCTTATTGGGCAGCCCATCGCGGCAAGTTGCGCCCTTATCTGATGTGGCCTGCCTGTATGAGGTGTAACTTCCAAGAGGTAGTGATCATTTAACCTTCCGAGCACATTATATGTCAATTCCGCTTTTAGACTGTCAGCGACTTGTTTGTCATGGGCCTTTGTAATATTCGTTTTGGGGTCTTTTACCAGCCAGTGTACAAGTTTGTCCGTTTCTACTGGAGGCCTTCTCTTTACAATTGCCCAATAGGTTTTGTCAATTTTCTTGTTTTTAAGCAATTCATTCATTCGTTCAAGCGCCTTAGAAGTTTTTGCAAGCATCACGAGGCCGGTGACTGGCCGGTCAAGCCTATGTATCACTCCTGCAAACACGTTGCCTGGTTTTTCGTACTTCTCCTTCAAGTAAGATTTTACATGCTCAGACAAGGGGACGTCCCCAGTTCTATCACCTTGAACCAACACTCCCGAGTGCTTATTAACTATAATAAGGTGATTATCTTCATATTCTACCCAAAAAAAAGAATTGAAATCGACCATTGCCGTGCTTGATAAATATTATTCTACTAAATTGCCTTTTTTACACTAAACAATCGCAAAATGACCAAAACTTTTACAATTAAAAACACCCTACTTCTTCTTTTTATCTTACTTATTGGGTTCAATAATGTGTCTGCCCAAAAGAAAAAAAGTAAGTCGTCAAATGCGGAAGAAAGATTAAATGTAGTGAAAATCGCTCCGCTTGGCTTATTAGCAGGCTTCTATACCTTGTCCTACGAGCGTGTATTATCAGAAAAATTTTCAGCCGTATTGACCGTGTCAATTTTTTCTAAGGATTATACCAGCCTCGCGCAAAAAAACAGTACCAATCCAGATGCGGACGTTATCAATCCCGAAGTTAAGTTTTCAGGTTTCTCGATCATTCCGGAAGGCAGGATGTATTTTGGTAAGAAAGGTGCACCA
>DASVUU010000409.1:0-3959 GCA_036386935.1 Cytophagaceae bacterium
AGTAATTTTATCTTGAGGTATTGAATTGGACTGGTCGTTAGGACGCAGTTCAAGGTCTCCATATGCAACTAATTTAGCATTTGCCCTTTTCGCCTCTTTCGAGTAGGCAAGCAAAGCCTTGGAACCAAGGGCACGGATAGAACCATCGTTCCAAGCGTCTAAAACAAACTTATTTAATTGGCTTGGTGTAATATTAGAGCCAATCTTCTGAGCTTCGTCAATTTTAGCACCCAATCCTAAAAACATATCTATTGCAATCACCTCAAAATTACCGGTTCCTTGGTAATTATCGACCGTTGGATATAAATAGCTGCCGGGAGGATAATTACTAAAGCCGGCTAAAACTCTGTTTACTCTGTTCGACTCTGTTCCAAAAAGGTCTTTCCAAATCTTCCAATTCTTTTTAGTCAGGTAAACCATCGTATCGTTGGTCTTTTTAACATCGTTAGTTAAGCTTTGAAAATATAAATATGCAGACCGACCAGATGAGAAGTTCCATAGTTCGTAGGAATATTCAACGTATACCGTAAGATTCTTATTCAATTGGTTTTTATGCAATTTTGCCATTTCCGTCACGTATTCCTGACTTGCATAAAACGGTATATTAACCCAAAGATCTTTTCCGGTGATATTTGCAAGCTGTATTCCATATTCGTAAGCAATATTCACATATTTTTGATTTACGGTAGTTAATTGAGAAAAGCTTGAGGGGGTTACCCTATCCTTCCATTCCGTGCTAACGCCTTCGTCCAATGCATTCGACATGCCTGGATTTATCATAATCTTGCTCTGCGGAAGAATCTGATTGATAAATTCAGGATTGAAGGGATTTGCCAAATAAGTGCTTTCAAAGCCCTCTCTTATTACCCGAATGTTTCTGATATGTAAAGGGCGTAATGAATCGGCTGTCGATGCACTATTTACAATCGAAAGGTAACCGTAATCGAATCCTTTTATTACCTTGAAACTTCCCCCAGTAGAAGTCTTTTTAAACGTATTAGGTATCAATTTAATGCCAGAAACAGATATTGGAAGCTTTGAAGTATCTTTTGCAAGTCCATCCCAAAAGACTGTAAATTTCATGCTGTCAGGCACCTCGCCTAATGAGAATTTCGTAGAAACCTGTAGTCCGTTTGTCACATATCCATCCCTGTCAAATTTAAGGGAGCTAAGTGTAGTATTGATTGGCGTCCAACCTTCATTTAACTTAAAAAAATCGACAAATGGATGGAAGGAGTTATTATACCCTATATTTATATTTGCTCCTATCTTTATGCATTGGGATGGTTCCAACGGTTTCAAGGTTGAGTCTTGCCCTTGACCATTACAGAGATGATTTGCTATAAAATGGCTAAATAGTATCATCAACGTTAGGTTCTTACATATTTTTTTCATGATATTTTAGTTTTGATGTAAAAATTTGAAAGTTGTTGGTTCAAATTCACTGTTTTCAACTATTCCAGTATAAACTCCTGGACCTGCTAATGGCAGCTGTAAATATTGTACACCTATTATTTCCTGCGCATGAAATAATTTTTCGTATACCAGTATTCCCTTGCTGTCATAGATTTTTAACTGGCTAGATTCTTTTATGGTCTCAGAGCCATTTATTAATAGTGTATTTCCTGCGGCGTATAGATTATCAATTGATATCCAGCTGTTTTCGTTTCTTGAAGAGTTACCGTTAGATATAAAAGGCAGGTCCAATTCTGAGGTATTTCCAAAAAGCCTAAACCAATTTGCCGATTCTGGTGATAACTTTTTTACATAATAGCTTTTTTGATATTTTGATGCATCAGCGCCAGAAGGAATTGCTACCAAAGTATACATTCCGGCTTTTAGTCCCGAAAAGCTAAACTCCCTACTAAAGGCTTGAAATGATTTTAGAACAATGACTTGATTATTTGACGTCTTGAATAAAAGCTGGACCTCACATGGTTCCGTAAGCTTTTCAAAAGAACTGATTTTTCCAGATAGGCTGAATAACTTCTCGGTCATTTTCAATGTATTGAAGGATAAAAGGAGCGCGTCATTCTTCCCTTGACTAAATAATGTTATGGTATTGTTTGAGGCCGCAATAGTGCTTTGACTGCCTTGAAAGAGGCCAACCATGTATAGCTTGTTGTTATAGAAAGCAGTGGCGGCTGAGACTTCATTTTCTGAGTGACCAAGTGCGTTTGCATAATCGAACTTACCGTCTTTGAAATAGTGTGAAACAAAAAGATCACTGTTCCCTGCACTTATTATTTTGTTGGTCGGATTTACAGGGTTGTCAAATTCAGCTGCTTCTAGAAAGCTGCCATTTAGGTATATGGACAGGTCGCTTTCATTAATTGCCAAACTAAAGCTAGCATTGTTCTCTGCGGTAATTGTTGTAGCCTTGAATTTGTTTGCGAAGTTCAAATTACCCGCCTCATCATAGCTTGCAACAAAGCCATCTTGTGTCGTCATCGATTTTAATATCTTTTGGCCGTTAGTAAGGTCAAAGTCAACCGTTTTTTGAAAATATCCACAAATAACTATATTATCTTCAGGATCTCGCTTTAGGTCATATAGTTGATCTACCCCTGTTCCGCCTAGCCGATTTGCATATATAAGGATTCCGAGGGGGGAGTACTTGGCCAAGAATATGTCTTTGCTTCCTTGTGCGCTTGAAAGAAATGCCTTGTTAGTTGAGGGATCAAAGTCACAGTCCGCTTGGAAGACGCCACCTAATATTAAGTCTCCCTTACTATCGAGTGTTGATATTAAGGTGGTGGTGATGCTAACCAAATTTATCGTATTAGCCCAGATACAAGCTCCATTCGGGTGATAGCTGGCAAAGAACACGTCGGATTGTCCCTGTGTGTTTTTTACAAACATGTTCTTCTGTGAAGAATCTAAGTCTATCTCATTACGAAAGTATCCATTTAGCAGAATTGATCCTGTTGTTGAATTATAATGAATGTTCATTATCTCTTCATCAGCGCTCCGGCCAGGGTCATTTGGCATGCCTCTACCACCCGCGCTAAATGAGTTTATTACTGCTAAATCTATATTTAGAATTGCCCAGAAAATATCCTGTCCGCCAAGACTTGCATGTTTTTTATTAGAACCTAATATTGACAGTTCGTTTTCAAAATAGCCACCTATGTATAGATTACTATCTGCTCCGATTTCCATGTCATTTACTTTGTCACTACCAATACCACCAATAGATATTGCCTTGATTATTTTTCCCTGTTGGTCTATTTTCAAGAGAAAAATATCTTTACCGCCATTGCTAACAAAATTTATTTTAAGGTCCGGTATTTCCATCTTACCCTCATAAGTGCCCACAACGTAAAGATTCCCGCCTTTGTCTACAACCGTCTTTTCAGCTTTATCATCTCTATCCCCACCCATCCCTATTGCCCAATGAATTTCCAAGGGCGTTAGCTCTTGTGCATGGCTCAACATATACCCTCCGATGTTTAGAAGTAATATCAGTATTATATGTAGGTTTGATAGTTTCATGTATATTATTAAGACTTCTTTTTTTAGAAACGTGTCCAGAATTATTTTAGAACCAGCTTTACACCTGTATTAAATTGCAACAATTCTCTTTTTAACGTTAGGTCGGAACTAGCTGCAATAATCGAGTAGAGGTCATTTCGGTAGGAGCTGGCAAAGTAAATGTCTAACGAGCTACTTATTGGAAAAGAAATTTCTAGGCCAAGCTTATAGCTCGCCAATAGCGATTTGTTTGGCGTAGGTAATACAATAGCTTTATCAGAACCGTCCATCTTTATGTAGTTAGCTTTAGACCTTAGAAGAAAGGAGGGGATAAAGCCAGCTGTCATGTATAAAGATAATTTGCTTCTTAGAATCAGGTACTTGGCTGTAATAGGAAGCTCTAAATAGAAGATCTTATTTGACAGTGAGATAAAGTTAGGAACGTAGGAAGTATTCTGTTTCATTCCTTCATTTTGTTCAATTAT
>DASVUU010000410.1:0-3426 GCA_036386935.1 Cytophagaceae bacterium
TTTGAAGCGCTTCTGGAAGATAACTGACTCCACGAACACCGAGAATATTATCAATTGGCTAGATAAAATGCCAGACCCTGATATCATCTGCTTTCAAGAATTTTACAACAACGATGTCAGCCTGATTGAAAATACCATCGACGAAATTAGTGAGAGAAAACACCTTCCCTATTTCTATACAAATCCTCTATTTTGGGATACCTACAATGGTTTCTTCGGAGTCAGTACCTTTTCAAAATTTCCTATCGTGGAAAGCGGCCCACTCGTTTTTGGCGACTCAATCTATCTCAACAGAGGCGTCTTTGTAGACCTTAAAATTAAAAAAGACACGATCAGAGTCTTGAATATCCACCTTCATTCTATGACGATCAGGATAGACACTACAGACACCCTCAATGCTTTCATAAAACCTTTCAACAATGCGCTTATCATCCTTCAAAAGCTCAAAGAAGGATTTGTCACCCGCAAAATGGAGATAGAAAAGATCATTCAATTCATAAATTCCAGTCCCTACAAAGTAATCGTATGTGGAGATTTCAACGACACTCCCTATTCCTATACCTACCAACAACTCAATAAGGTCATGGAGAATTCCTTCGAAAAGGCAGGAACCGGTTTTGGGTTTACCTACAACAAGTTTCCCTGGGCCATACGGATTGACCATCAGTTCTACGACAAGAAGCTCAGGGCGGTACAGTTTCAAGTCTTCAGCGACAACAAATATTCCGACCATTACCCGACTCAAAGCGGATATATTCTGGAAAAAAAATAGATTTAGGAGCGCGTAACTGAGCGACAGCGAGTTTTTTCCCGCTTTTCCACTCCCATACTCGCTCTTTTATTTTTTATACCACTACCCTATCCAAGGCTGTCATATTCGGCAAAACAATAGAATTATTTTTAAATTTGAATCTCAAGCCGCTGGAATAAGAGCGTGCAACTGAGCCTGAGCGAAGTGCTCCTGCTTTCCTCTCTCACACTCGCTCTAACTTTGCGCACTCGCTCTAACTTGGGCATGCCTCTCCTCCGTCGAGTCGGGCTGTACATGGCTCCGCTTCGCTTCGGTGCAAGCACAAGCTCCTTCGTCGCTTCCATTCCCATCCCTCATGCAGACCTAGGGAATGAAGTTCTACCAAAATTTGTTAGAGCAGCAACCACTTCAATCAGCTTATTTTAAAAATTTACCTAAATTGCGGCAATGGAAAATTTTGTTGTATCAGCGCGGAAATATAGACCTGCAACTTTTGACAGTGTTGTTGGCCAATCCCATATCACTACCACATTAAAGAATGCCATCAAAAACAACCATTTGGCACAATCATTCCTTTTTTGTGGGCCAAGAGGTGTTGGGAAAACTACCAATGCGCGGATACTTGCAAAAACCATTAACTGTGAAAACATTACTGCCGACATAGAAGCCTGCAATACCTGCGATTCGTGTCGTAGCTTCAATGAGAACAGCTCCTTCAATATCCACGAATTGGATGCGGCCTCTAACAACTCTGTTGACGATATTCGAAATCTCGTAGAGCAAGTTAGATATCCACCACAAGGAACAAGCAAATACAAAATTTATATCATAGATGAGGTTCACATGCTGTCGAACGCAGCATTCAACGCCTTTTTAAAGACACTTGAAGAGCCACCCTCCTATGCTATTTTCATCCTAGCCACTACAGAGAAGCATAAGATTATCCCTACTATACTTTCAAGATGTCAGATTTTTGACTTTAACAGAATTCAAGTCAAGGACATCTCAAGTCACCTGGCAAGTATAGCTGGCAAAGAGAATATAGAAGCAGAACCACAGGCGCTTCACCTTATCGCACAGAAGGCTGACGGTGCGTTGCGAGATGCCTTATCTATTTTTGACCTCATCGTAACGTTCTCTGCAGGAAATACTGTTACCTATAAAACGACCATAGAAAATCTTCATATCCTAGATTATGATTATTATTTCAAAATCACGGACGCCTTACACAAACAAAGTACCGCGGAAGTCTTAATTACATTTGATGAGATCCTTAAACAAGGTTTTGACGGTCATAACTTTATTGCCGGGCTAAGCGAGCATTTTAGGAACCTGATGGTCTGCAAAGACCCTATCACCATCAAGTTATTAGAAGTTTCCGAAGATGTTCAGAAGAAATATTTAGACCAATCCTCTAAAGTTTCTTTGTCTTTTTTAATGACGGCCTTAAATATTTCTAACCTATGTGACGTTCATTACAAAGCAGGGAAAAACCAGAGACTTCACGTCGAACTTGCGCTGATGAAGATGGCATGGATCAATTCGCTGGTGCAGCCTCAAGCAATCACTTCGGAAGCAATTGCCGAAGAAAAAAAAAAGCCTGATTTATTAGAAATCAAGCCTCAAGCGGCGGAACCACTGCAAGTAGCGGAAAAAAAAACTCCTGACCTTACCGAATCCAAGGTAGAAAAGGGCGAAGTAACGGTAGAGCCAATAAAAGTAGAGGCTTCTAAATCAGAGTTCCGACAAACCATCAGCCTTAAAAGCTTAAAAAGTTTAAAGGAGGAAATCAGCCAGGAAAAGAACATTGTTGAGCAAGCTTCAAAAAACGTCACGACCGAAAGTTTCAGCAACAAATCAGCCAATGTTTTTACATTTGAAGCCCTCAAAGAATATTGGCAAACTTATGCTAAAAAAGTAAAAGAGGAGAAAAGGATGAACCAGCACGTTATCCTCGACCGTGAGATTGAATTAATTGATGGAACAAAAATATTAATCAAACTAGAAAACCATATCCAGCAAGATCAGCTCAATGAATTTAAATCCGACTTGCTCGATTATTTAAGGAGCAATTTAAAGAATTATTCCATCAGCATTGAAGCTATGATTGAAATAGATGATAGCAAGAAAAAGCTTTACACTCCAAAGGAAAAGTTTGAATATCTGGCTGAGAAAAATCCCTTACTTTATCAACTAAAAAATAAACTCGGTCTCGATACCGATTTTTAAGCAACACATGAACAACAATCATCAAAATATGAAAAGCACCTATTTTTTATTCATTATTTCATTTCTTTTCATTCTTCAACCATACCTCTCCAGTGCCCAAAAATATGTGGGAAAGGTAGAGAATGGTCAAAAATACAATTACACAGCAGTCACAAATGACCCTATAAATGCAAGGGAATATACCTTAAAAAACGGACTAAAAGTTTTCCTTTCTGTTTACAAAGATGCGCCGAGGATACAAACCTATATAGCAGTAAAAGCAGGGAGTAAAAATGATCCTTCACATGCTACTGGCCTTGCCCACTATTTAGAACACATCCTATTCAAAGGAACTTCAGAAATCGGTACGCAAAACTGGGAAAAAGAAAAACCCGAAATAGACAAAATAGAAGCATTGTATGAGGTGTATAGAAAGACTAGAAATGAGTCGGAAAGAACTAAACTAT
>DASVUU010000411.1:0-4499 GCA_036386935.1 Cytophagaceae bacterium
GAGGTACATCGAATTATATGAGCAGGTAACTGGAGAGCGCTTTGTAAAAGACGATACAGACAATTTAATCTCAAGAATCGAAAATAATATCAAGGCCCATATCGGGTGAAAGTAATTTCATGGAATGTTTAAAATTTGTCACTAATTTGTATAAATTCGTACCTTGTTGATAACACTATTCAACAAAGCTTTCAACTTTCAACATTTTTATTAAGCAGTAATTTTATAAATTATTGTATTTCAAGTAGCACATTAAAAACACTTAGATGAAATATACACTAGAGAAGACTGAAAAATATACCCTCGTTCAACTTCATGAGGATAAACTGAATTCTATTGTAGCGCCTGATTTAAAATCAGAATTAGTGAAATTAAATGCTGAGGGAATAAAAAACATAATCCTCGACCTAAAGGAAGTAAAATATGTAGACTCTTCAGGCCTCAGCTCGATCCTTGTCGGAAATAGAATTTGTGAAAACGAACAAGGCATATTTGTTCTCACGGGGATAAATGAGCATGTTATGAAATTGATTAAAATCTCTCAGCTTGATACGATTCTGACTATACTCCCAACGATAGAAGAATCTGTGGATGCAGTATTTATGAATGTGCTTGAAAAGAATCTTAGATCTGAGGATCACGACGAATAAAACTATATTCCTTGCCATTTGAATTAAAAATATTAGGCTCAAACTCTGCCAACCCTGTTTATAACAGGCATCAGTCATCACAGCTGCTTAATATTGAAGATAATTTTTTTCTGATAGATTGTGGGGAGGCTACCCAACATCAGCTTCTGAGGTACAAAATAAAGTTTAATAAGATAAACCATATTTTTATTAGCCACCTACACGGAGACCACTACCTCGGGCTTGTAGGTTTGCTAAGCACCATGCATCTTCATGGTAGGAAAAAAGACCTAATCTTGTTCGGACCTACCGGCCTAGATGAGATTATCACCCTACAATTAAAATATTCTGAGACATTCCTGTCTTACAAAATTATCTACCGTGAAGTTGAGACCGAGAAAGCACAGACTATCTTCGAAACAGATCTGCTTTGGGTAGAGAGTATACCATTGAAACATAGAATCAGATGTTCAGGCTTTCTTTTCAAGGAAAAGCCTAAGCGCCGCCGCCTAAATAAACTCAAACTTCCAGAAGATATAAGTTTGGCCAACATTGTCTCATTGAAAAATGGACAGGACGTGATGGGCCCTTCCGGAGAGCTTTTGTTTAAAAATGAGGAAGTCACTTTGCCTCCGAAGAAAAGCAGAAGCTTTGGGTATTGCAGCGACACTATATACCTAGAAGAAAATATACCGCAGCTCTCTTCTGTCGATTTGCTTTACCACGAATCGACCTTTTTAGATGACATGAAGGATAGGGCAAAAGTAACTTATCACACAACTGCACTACAAGCAGCCACATTCGCTTTAAAGGCAAATGTAAAAAAACTTGTGATTGGTCACTATTCCTCAAGGTATAAAGACCTCAATCCACTGCTGTTAGAGGCGAAATCCATTTTTCCTGATACCCGACTCGCAATAGAAGGTGAAGTAATTTCCGTTGCAGACGAGTAATCATAATAATCACAACCGCTATGCCATCCGATACCGACATTAATATCATTCCTAAACTCATAAATTATGAGAGGCGAAAAGCAAACCTTTACCTCGTGCTTTGCGCCATATTTTTGTCAAACGCAATTGTTGCCGAAATAATCGGAGTAAAAATTTTTTCTGCAGAAGCCTTACTAGGCCTTTCGCCTGCAAACATTCAATTGTTTGAATCCTTCCCACTGAGTTTCAATCTAACGGCCGGGGCCATTATCTGGCCAATTGTATTTATTACTACGGACATTATAAACGAATATTTCGGAAAAGACGGAGTAAAAAGAATTAGTTTCCTCACCGCAACCCTTATCGCCTATGTATTTATTATGCTATGGACGAGTACAGAATTACCCCCAGCCAAGTTTTGGTTAGAGGTCAATGCCAAAGACAATAATGGAAACCTGTTCAACATCAACTATGCCTTCACTTCCATCTTTAGACAGGGACTTGGGATTATTGTAGGTTCGCTGGTAGCATTTTTAATTGGTCAACTCCTCGACGTATACATCTTTCATAGCATCCGGAAAGTAACTGGAGACAAGATGATTTGGCTTAGGGCGACCGGCTCCACGCTGGTTTCCCAATTAGTTGATAGCTTCGTCGTCTTGTTTATTGCTTTTTATGTTTTTGGCGGCAAAGCGCAATGGAGTATGCAAATGGTGCTTTCTGTAGGGGTGATAAATTATATTTACAAATTTTTAGTGGCTCTACTACTTACACCTTTGCTTTACCTGGCTCATAATATTATTGACAACTATATAGGAAAAGGCAAATCTGATGACATTCCAGTTGAAGTTCGCTAATTTTCTAAGGTTCTTGGCTTCTTCGTAGGTTATCACAAATAATCGCTCCCGCGACGGCGACGTTTAAGGATTCTGCCCCACCAAAGCCAGGGATTCTTATAAATTTAGTAATGAGTTGATGATTTCCTTTGTTGATGCCGTTCGATTCATTTCCTAATAGTATGATCCCTGATTTGCCAAAATCAACTTTGTGAACATTCTCTCCATCAAGGGTGGCACCAAATACCGGACTTGTACAGGTTGAAAGATATTCATTTAAACTGCAATAGTATACTTTAGCGCGTGTAAAAGAACCCATTGTCGCACTTATCACCTTTGGAGCATAAAAATCTGTACATTCCTCCGAGCATATCACTTTTCTTATTCCAAACCAATCCGCAATCCTAAGAAGAGTTCCCATATTCCCTGGGTCCTTAACGTCGTCTAAAGCCAGCGCGAACTCGTCTTTTTCGATTTCAAACTTTAGATTTTCTTTAATTTTAGCTACAGCAATTGCAGAGTCGTTGGTCATAAGCGACCCAGCTGTTTCCAGCTCCTCCTGCCTACAAACCTCATATGAGACCTTGCTTTCAGCGAGCTCTTCCTCATAACATTTCAAAAAGTTTTCTGTTAGAAATAAGTCTTGCACTTGATAGTCGGACTTTAATAATTCTAACACACTCTTTGCACCTTCTACTAAAAACTCTCCGTGTTCTTTCCGGATTTTTTTTAATTGCAAAGATTTAAGATATTTAACTTTATTTTTGGAAATCATTTAGGATACGGGATTTGTGGGGAAAATCTCATGCGAAAGCTTCAATAAATAGCATGAAACATTACAATTTATGTTTAGCATTTTTAAAAAGGAAAAGAATTATCGGCATTCCAAGCCTTTTGATTTTCTGCACTTTTACGCTTTATAACTGCTCAGTCACCAAGCACCTCGAAGAAAACCAATATTTGTTGTATA
The DNA here is from genome assembly GCA_036386935.1 of Cytophagaceae bacterium. Taxonomy (GTDB): domain Bacteria; phylum Bacteroidota; class Bacteroidia; order Cytophagales; family Cytophagaceae; genus DASVUU01. The sequence continues at coordinate 3,368 of DASVUU010000411.1, forward strand.
AACAAACTGTAAAAGGAACAAAAAATGCATCCGCTGATGATCTGATAGCGCTGTACAGACAAAAACCAAATCGGAAAGTTCTTGGTACCCTGCCCTATCTCAAGGCATATTACATTGGAAAGGCGAAGCATGACACAGTGAAAATACAAAAAGAAATCACTGCAATCCGTGCTAAATTTGACCAAAAAATTGCTGAAGCAAAGAAGGAAAAAAAACAAGATCGCATTAGGAAACGGAGAGATGGCAAACTAGAGAAGCTGGACATTAAACTAACAGAGGGGAATTGGCTCATGAGAACCGTAGGCGAACCTCCATCAATATTTGATACTTCTTATACCATGGAAACTGCTCGACAGTTTCGATTCTATCTAAATTCAAAAGGGTATTTCAACAACTCCGTTTCTTTCAAGATAGACACCAATAAAAGGTTTGTAACTGTTGCTTACAACGTAGTGGAAGGTGAAGCCTTTAAGATAAATCAGGTCAACTACAATGTAAAGGACTCTGTTGTCGCGAATATTATTTTGCAGAGCAATAAAGACATAAAAATAAAAATTGGTGAAAACTATGATGAAGGCAAGATTTCAGAAGAACGAGAAAGGATCAACAAGCTGTTGAAGAATACAGGCTACTATGACTTTACAAGACAATATATCTTCTTTGAAATTGATACAACCATCGAGAGCAAGAAGACAGCGATTACAATAAGAATTGAGAATCCGCCTGCAGAAGAGAGGCACAAACAGTACTCTATCAGTAAAATCGTATTTAATACTGACGTAAGTAATCTCGAAAATATCAAAAGAGATACCAGCAATTTTAAAGGTGTCGATTATGTCTACTACGACAAGCGATTCTCTAAAAAAATACTCGACCGGAAAATTAAAATATACCCTGGTGATTTGTACAATCAGTCTCGTATTCAGCTTAGCCAAAGGCAGCTCGGCGGGTTAGATATGTACAAATTTGTCAATGTCAACTTTGATAAAAACAAGGATACGTTAGGAAGGAATACACTTACAGCATATATAAACGCCAGTCCGCTAAAAAAATACCAAATATCTGACGAAGCTGGTTTAAACATAAGCTATGGTTTCGTACCTGGTCCTTTCGGCAGTCTCTCCTTCAAGGA
>DASVUU010000412.1:0-5286 GCA_036386935.1 Cytophagaceae bacterium
AAGTTGGAAAAGTATATGGATTTATGACTAAATCAGCTTCCTCTCCAGACAAACTAGGTTTATTTAAAGTTAATAGTATAACTGCTGGAAATAACGGCTCAATTAATATCACAGTAAAGACTCAAATGCCTTAGATTTAAAAATGAGGGAATTCAAATCTCTATATTTATGGTAAAGTAAAAAGGCGCCGTAGGCGCCTTTTTACTTTGTATCCGGGTCTTCGATTATTTAAAAGAACCACTATCCCTAATCATCCTGTTAAGTGTTAACTATACATCGCCAAGCGAGGTTGACGGAACAGGTAAATGATACTTAGGGTAGTTGATACCGATTTTAAGGGGTTGCTTTTTAATTTACAACCCAGCCTTTTAGCTTTACTTTAATGTCTTCTAGATAATTTCCATTTTAACGCCTAGTTTTAGAGGTCTTAGCTTCAACACCTGCCAATATAAAAGAGCGCCCCAGATAGCAGCGATACCCCGCAGGAGGAGATACGACGACGAGGAGTAGAAGCGAATAGCTGGAATTGGCGCCCAAATTTCGAAGTCTACAAACATAAATAAGGGCATTTACCATACAGTTTGCAAAAAATTTTTTTTAGATTAATATCACTACTCTATCTAAATTTTGAATTATTCCCCTGTCCTCTGACTCTAGCCCCGTAATAAATATCCACCAGCCTACTATCTGGCTCCATCGCTTACATAAGTGCTCTGGGTGTAATCCACTTGTTTAATCCTAGACTTGAAAAGGCGGTGATATAGATTTGCAGACTAATTAGTTTTTAATGAAAAAGCCTTCTATAACTCCTTTGTAAGACTCCAAGCCTTAACACATTGAATTCTAAATCGGGGAATTGAATTAGGATTTAAGAATGGAGATCCTTTATATTTAACCTTCAATATTTTTATTTTTTAGACATCAACCATGATTGAAAATCTGCCCATTTATATCTCCCTGTTATTTAGTTTAACCACTCTTATAACACTTTTTTTATTCTCGCAAATACTTCAACAGTCCAGCCTAAGTAAATCTAGCACCAATTATATAATCTTAGGAATGGTGATCTGGCTTGTACTACAAGCTTTTTTGACCTTATTTAATTTCTATAACATTGAGACAACTTCCAATCCACCAAGGTTTATCTTATTGGTTGCGCCTCCTTTTATCTTAACGCTGCTCGTCTTAGTTTCAAAAAAGGGTCAAGCCTTAATCGACACGCTCTCGCTAAAGGCGCTCACATTTATACACATAGTTAGAATACCTGTCGAAATTGTTTTGTACTGGCTCTCTCTAAATAAAGCGGTGCCCGAGCTAATGACATTTTCGGGTAGAAATTTTGATATTCTTGTCGGCATTACCGCCCCTTTTGTATCATACTTTGGAATAGAAAAAAGGTGGTTTAGCAAGAAAATATTGTTGTTATGGAATTTTGTTTCTTTAGGATTATTGGTCAACATCGTAGTAAACGCGGTACTCTCCTCTCCCGTCTCGTTTCAGAAATTTGCCTTTGATCAGCCCAATATTGCAGTCACCCATTTTCCCTTTTCATGGTTGCCATGCTTTATAGTTCCAATCGCTTTATTCTGCCATCTTGCTGCTATCAGGAAGCTACTTGCTTCCTAAAACTTAGGTAGAAATTTTATCCATTTTTTTTTCCGATTCCTCGGGCATAGCACGTAACGCTATTCACAAACTATGTTAGCACTTTATTTGGCAACCTTTTACCATTCGTATATAACTTTAGCACTACTGTTGGGTTATAAAACTATTAACAATAGCAATATGGATACACATTTGACACACATAGAACACCAAAAATGGGTGGAGAATTTTTCAAGGTTCGGAATATTTTGCAAAGGCGTAGTTTATTGCGTCTTAGGTCTTTTAGCTTTTCTAGCAGCGATAGGCTCCCGCAAGCAAGACCCGAGCAAGGAAGGGAGTTTTAAACTGATCTTGGAGCAGCCATTCGGCAAGATTTTGTTAGCGATTGTTGCTATTGGCTTGGTAGGTTATGTTTTATGGAGGTTTATACAAGTAGTAAAAGATACTGAGAATAAGGGAAAAGATTTGAAGGGCATAATCGCTCGAGTAGGATTTGGCATGAGTGGAATTATTTATGCTGGCTTTGCATACGTCGCTGCTGATCTGGTGCTTGGAAATACCGAAGGCAGTGGTGGTGGAGGCAATAAGCAGATGACTCAAAAGTTACTAGACCACTCATACGGTCAAGTGATTCTGGGCATCATAGCGTTGATTGTAATAGGTCAGGCCATCAATCAAATCTATAAAGCCTATACAGGGAAATACAAGAAGAAAATTCACCAGGAGAGAATGAGCTCAAAGGAAAGTGAGGTTTTTTCTAAAGTTGGAAAGGTTGGATATGTGGCGCGAGGAATTGTACTAGCCATAATCGGATACTTTATATTGAGAGCGGCTCTTGAGTCGAATTCCAATGAAGTGAAAGATACCGAAGGAGCATTTGCCTTTATCAATCACTCTTTTGGGCCTGTTATTTTCGGTATCGTAGCTCTTGGCCTAATGGCTTATGGCGTATTTATGTTTTTTATGGCAAGATATAGGGAGATATAGACTCCATAAAAGTCTATTTTTTCTCGTTATAAACGACATCGATGGCTAAACCAGCTGTTATAAGTAAAGCCATAAGCTCCGGCTTGCTCGTAAGCTCAGGATTTAGAGAAATCATATAATTGTCAGCACTTGTAAAAAACTCTTTTCCGATACCCGCCCATTTCTTTTCTACAGAACCTAACTCCTTTTTATTGTTATCGATAAATTTGAAAGTCCATCCGATCCACCCACCCTTTACCTCTGCGACTTTTTCATGGCTAGGAGTAAAGACATCAAACCTTCCTCCTATTGTAAACACCCTCGATTTGAAATAGCCAATTTCACCATTCACCCCACTAACGACCACTTTTGAGCGGAGAATAGTAAAGCCTTTTTTCATGGTATATACAACGTCAGCTGTGGCTTCATTGGTGATTTCAACTTTGGTCGGTAACAGTTTCTTTCCAATGACAAGTCGAATGAGCTTGATAAAAATGCTGATATTCTCTCTGGCTGTGGCCACAAGTTCTCCGTTTTGCGGATCCAAAATATCATAGGTGTCTGAAAATTTTAGAAAAGAAACGTGTTCTTTAATTAGGTAATTGGCTTTGTGGAACATATAAAAATGAATGGTAAAAAAAAATATGAGAGTATAAATTTACTCCCTAAAACAGAAACTGATCAAAGGTAACAATACTTTACCTGGATGAAATAGGATTGGTCCAGCAGGATGGGGAAAGGATTAATCTTGCCCCGGGAATCTAAAAATGATGCCTTTGGTAGGGCTCCATTTAAGATAAGCATCATAGGTCTTTCCCTTTTTCTTGCTTTCTATTCCCATGATTAATTTGGTCTCTCTTCCAGCAGTAAGGTCTTCGATGTCTTCTTCGTCAAGCTCCACCCCTCCTACTTTGGACGGCACTGTATTTTCATACTTCTTTGGCTCTCTTTTAGGAAAGCGGTACTTGATTTGATTATTGTCTCCAAGGCTTAAATAGGCATCGAAAGGTTTGCCTGTCTTTTGACTGATGAAACCAGAAATCAACTCGGTTTCTTTGCCTTCCAATAAAGCTTGTTTGGCTGCCTCGTCTAACGTTTTTCCTAAAACTACTTCTGGTACTTCTCTTTTATCTAATGCTTCCATTGACTGGTTGTAGGGTTGAAGCAGACATTATTAAAAATGCCTACTTATATATCTCGCAATAATAACAATAAGACAAATTAAAAACATCAACATTGATAATTTATTAATGCCATGCATCATCTTAAGGTTGAAATTCTTCGGCCTATTCGGATCTTTTTTTCGGAAGTAGTATCCAAAAACATCTCCTAACTTGAAATAATCTCTTAGTCCCATATATTTAATTTTATTCTATAACAACTAAAGGCTCCAACCAGTTGCCGTCCTCTCTAATAATTTGAATCAATTCATCGACTGCGTTGTCAGAAGGTACCGCCTTTTTCACTACAGTTTGTCCACGGTACAGTGCAATCTTGCCCTTTCCTACGCCGACGTAGCCATAGTCTGCATCGGCCATTTCTCCAGGTCCATTTACAATACACCCCATTATGCCAATCTTTATACCTTTCAGATGATCGGTTCTTTTTCTAATCATGGCAGTAGTTTCTTGAAGATCAAACAAAGTTCTCCCGCAAGAAGGGCAAGATATGTATTCTGTTTTAGACATCCTTGTTCGTGCGGCTTGAAGTATTCCAAAAGAGGTATTATTAAAATTTTTAATTGTCTGTAGCAATGGTTTTTTTTCTACCTCACCTATTAGATCGGTTGACAAAAGGACTCCATCACCTAATCCATCAATGAGGAGTGAACCACAATCTGTTGCTGCGTAAAGTTGAAGCTTTTCTTCATCCATCGAAGGATACTTCCTCATTATGATGACGGGACATTTAAGATCCTTATTCATTAATTCAAAGAACAGTCTTCGAAGCTCAGCCATGGCATGTAGGTTATAGGTATCTATGATTAAGACAATGTTCAATAACGTCCGGAGGATGTCAACATCCAAATTTAAAAGGGTTTGCAGGTCGATCTTTAAAAAATTGAGCTCGGCATGTTTTTCCAGATTGTCGATAAGATGTGAGGCATTTAATAAGGGTACTGTATTTTCTTTGTCAGGCTGTGTCAACCAAACTTCATAGTCCAATATTTCCTTTATTCCGTTGGGTAACATAAAAGGGATAGGTCTTTTACCAGAATATATATAGTCTGCCCCCAAATCATTCATGCTCCACTTGTCGAGCAGGGGCATATAAAAATGGCCTATAGCTTTAAGGTCCTGCATTTCAACCAAAGATACTTTGCTAAAATCGACAATCACACGTGGCACATTCGCTCCCCCAATATTGTGAACTTCGAAAGATTGGCGTCTATGATATTGGAATGGATCTACCGGTATAGGATCAACTGAAGGTATCTCTCCGTGACTTTCCCGGGTGGTATACCTATCAATTAACATCCTTGCTACAGGAGCTTCAAACTCTGGATCTTCTGTAAGCGAAACCCTCACTGTATCGCCTAGTCCGTCTTCTAACAAGGCGCCAATGCCTACGGCCGACTTTATTCGCCCGTCCTCACCTTCTCCTGCTTCGGTCACGCCTAAGTGTAAGGGATAAGGTTTAAGGCTTTCTTCTTTTAGCTTTTGAACTAAGAGCCTGTATGCTTGCACCATTACACGTGTATTACTGGCCTTCATA
>DASVUU010000413.1:0-8097 GCA_036386935.1 Cytophagaceae bacterium
AGGAGATGTTGATGTATTGCGATTCTGCCTACCAATACTCCAAGAAAAATGGACTGGAAGCTTTTGGTCATGTGAGAATTGTACAAGGAGATTCCGTCACCGTCACAGGAAATACACTTACTTACAATGGTGACACTAAAAATGCAATCGTGAAAGGCAACGTGGTCTTTAAAGATAGATCGGCAACCCTTACGACCGATGTGTTAGAATATAATCTTTCAACGAAACTAGCCACCTATACAACAGGTGGTGTTATCCGCGATCAAAAAAATACTTTGACAAGTCAGATTGGACACTACGACAGCAAAAGCAAATTCTTCTATTTCGTAAAAAATGTAAAAGTGGTCAACCCACAATTTACCTTGGTTTCCGATACCCTGGATTATAACACAAGAACCAAGATCGCTTACTTCCATGGTCCTTCGAAGATCATATCTCAAGATGGAGTCATATATGCCGACAAAGGGGAATATAATACTCAACAGGCAGTGTCGAATTTTAAAGGAAAGGCAAAGGTAGAATCCGGAAGTTATACCCTTACGGGGGACAACCTCTTTTATGATGAAAAGAATAGGAGAGGAGTAGTGAAGAATAATGTAAAAGTGGTTTCTCCAAAAGACAATATTATTATCGAAGGTGATATGGCTTACTACTGGGGTAATAAAGGAACCTCTAAGATCTTTGGCAGAACACTCATGAAAAATATCATGGCTGGAGGTGATACACTATATATCACAGCAGATACCATGCTTTCTGTAGACAATAACATTCCTTCCCAAAAAAGAATGTTTGCCTATAATAACGTTAGAATCTATAGGGCAGACTTGCAAGGCCGGAGCGACTCCTTAGTATATAACTTTGCTGATTCCTCTATTTATTTTTATGATGATCCGGTACTGTGGAGCGAAACCAGTCAGATATTGGCGGATTCGATCAATATAAACATGGTCAACCAAAAAATTCATAAGATGAATATGAGTGTCAATTCTTTTATTATTTCCGAAGACACTCTTAAGAATTTTAACCAAGTGAAAGGTAAAAAGATGACTGCCTTCTTTGCCAATAGTAAAATCAACAAGGTGGATATCAATGGTAATGGGGAATCGTTGTATTTTGCATTGGAAGGGGATTCCGCAATCGTCGGAATAAACAAAGTAATATGTAGTGACATGGTTATCAAATTTGAAAACAGCAAGGTCAATGGCATTACTTTTATTACCAATCCTGATGCACTTTTTATACCTCCCCATGAACTAAAAGACCCTGAAAAAAGATTAAAAGGGTTTAGGTGGAGAGTCAAAGAGAAACCAACAAAGAAAGAAATACTTACACGTAGGTTATAGCGTTTATTTTGTACTTCCGCTTAAACACACTAATTTTGCAAACTATGCCTAAAAGCCTATACATTATATTTTTAGCTCTCCAGTTGTTAGTAATAAGCTCTTGTAGCAAATTTTCTAAGCTTCAAAAGAGCGATGACATCAATGCTAAACTCGCAGCAGCGATTAAGTATTACGAAGATGAAGACTACTATAAGGCCAATGTCCTTTTTGAAGAAATTGTTCCTCTATTGAAGGGACGCCAAGAAGCAGAAAAGGCTCAATATTATCAGGCTTATAATTATTACAAAGACAAACAGTATATATTGAGTGCCTACCATTTCAAAGATTTTATCGAAACCTATCCACGAAGTGAGTATACCGAAGAATGTTCTTTTCTCCACGCGAAGTCATTGTATAATGACTCGCCGGTATTTGAGTTAGACCAGACAAACACAGACGCTGCGCTCGTGGCGCTTCAAAGATTCACAAATAATTACCCCAAAAGTACCTATTTAGAAGAAGCTAATAGGATTACGGATGAATTGAATAAGAAAATAGAATTAAAAACTTACGAAAATGCGAAAGTGTTTCATAAAATAGGTAATCATAAGTCTGCAGTTGTGACTCTCACAAGCTTTCAAGAAAAATATCCAGAATCGGTATATGGTGAGGAAGTCGCTTATTTGAAGCTTGATGCACAATTCAGGTTAGCGATTCTCAGTGTTGAGGGGGCGAAAAAAAAGGAGAGATACTACGATGCTATAGAATTTTATCATAACTTTATAGACAAATATCCTGAAAGTAAGTATAAGAGGGTTGGTCAAACTATTTACGATCAGTGCTTAAAACAAATAGCAAAATATAATTCATAATATAATTAATACGAAAATGGCAGTTTCCTCCTCAATAGTTACAAGAGACGTAGATAAATTATCAGAATCCACAGGTAATATTTATGAGTCTTTGGTTGTGATCGCTAGAAGATCTCGACAGATATCTACTAAAGTAAAAGAAGAGCTTAGCAACAAACTTGCTGATTTCGCTTCGACGGTAGATAATCTTGAAGAAATATTTGAAAATAGAGAGCAAATCGAAATTTCTAAATTTTACGAGAGAATGCCTAAACCTTCAATTTTAGCACTTGAAGAGTTTATGGAGAACAAAATAATGTTTAGAAAACCTGCTCCTGAAACTGAGGAGTAGACTTAAATCCATCAGGTGCTACACGGAAAAAAAATTCTTCTTGGAGTTTCAGGTAGCATAGCAGCATACAAAGCTGCGTTTTTAGTAAGGCTTTTAGTAAAAGAAGGAGCAGAGGTAAAGGTTGTAATGACTGCCTCTGCTTCTCAGTTTATATCCCCTCTAACACTTTCCACGCTTTCTCTTAATCCTGTCTACTCTGACACTATAAATGGTGAAACAGGCGAATGGAACAACCATGTCGAGCTCGCATTGTGGGCAGACTATTTCCTAGTAGCACCCGCTACCGCAAATACGATTGGCAAATTTGCAAATGGTATTTGTGATAATCTTATTTCAGCCGTTTACTTCTCAGCTAAGTCTCCCGTTATCATTGCACCTGCAATGGATTTGGATATGTATTTGCATCCTGCTATTAAGGAAAACATGGCGCGACTTGTTGCCTTTGGTAATAAGGTAATGAATTCTCCCCATGGTGCTTTAGCAAGCGGATTGATAGGAGAAGGAAGAATGCCGGAGCCGGAAGATATTTTGAAATATCTATCAGCTGAAATTACGCAATCGCAAAGATTTAGGGGCAAGAAAGTGATGATAACGGCCGGGCCAACATATGAAGCTCTGGACCCTGTACGTTATCTAGGAAATCGTTCTACAGGAAAGATGGGATACGAAATTGCAGCCGCCTTTGCCCTAAATGGCGCAAAGGTTACTTTGATAAGTGGTCCATCCAAGCTTACAGCTCCTAGCTCATTAGAAAAATTTATTAGCGTGACATCTGCCGAGGAGATGTATAATGCTTCATTAGGATATTTCAAAGACGCTGACATTGTCATTCTTTCAGCAGCAGTCGCAGATTATAGGCCTAAGAATATTTCAGCAGAAAAGATCAAGAAAAAAGAGGATCAATTTCAGCTAGAACTGATTAAGAACATCGACATCGCAGCGTCACTAGGGCAGGTAAAATCTCATCAATTCATGGTGGGTTTTGCGCTAGAAACTGAGAATGAAATAGAAAATGCAAAAAATAAAAGACGAAATAAAAACCTCGACTTAATTGTTCTAAACTCATTGAAAGACGATGGCGCAGGGTTTGAAAAAGATACAAATAAGGTGTCCGTCATTGATCAGAACAATAAAATAATAGATATTCCATTAAAGTCTAAGAAAGAATTGGCATTTAATCTCGTTGATATCATTAGAAATAAAATGTCTGAGCAAATAGATCAGCTAAATAAATCTCAGTAGAGAATGAAAATCAAGAATTTAAGTTTTATAATAGTTTTTATTGGAATATTTCTTTCCATCACCCCTTCCTTTGCTCAAGGGGAGCTACAATGCACTATTACCCTGGATTATGAAAGCCTTGAAGTTTCGGCAGATGATAAGACATTGTTGACAGAGCTAAAAAATGTATTGACGGATTTCGTTAACACTCGAAAATGGACAACTGACAACTTTGGCCCTGAAGAAAGAATTAAATGCAATATACTTATCCGTTTTACCAGCATTCCTCCACAGGGGCAGGGGGTGTACCAAGCAAAAGCATTTATCCAGTCTTCACGACCTGTGTATGGGGGTGGATACGAGACAATTCTCATGAATTTTTTGGATGAAAATTTCAACTTTACCTACACCCGAGGCTTGACTTTGGATTTTAACGAAAATATTTACTTAAACGAACTGACCTCTTTAATCGGGTTTTATGCAAACGTGATCCTAGGTTTTGATTACGATAGTTTTTCCAAGTTAGGAGGCACTCCTTTCTTTGAGAAGGCAAGAACTGTCGCCACGACTGCACCTGCAGATGGAGGATGGAAGCCGTTATCTGATCCACACAATCGGGCTGGTTTAGTAGATAACCTTACGAGTCAACAAATGGTCCCGTTGAGGGAGGAATTATACAATTATCATAGGAAGGTCCTGGATGATTATCTAAAAGATCCTGCAGGAAATTATGCGAAGGTGTTGGATCTATTAAAAGCCGTAAAGGTCTTCAATGATATCAAGAGACCTAATGCTACGGTAGTGAGAAATTTTTTCACTGCAAAGAATGCAGAATTTGTAGGAATGTTTTCTGAAGCTCCGGGAGACGTTAAGATTAAAGCTATGGCATATTTTACAGAGTTGGATCCTACCAATTCGCAGAAATACCAAAAAATATTTGCCCAATAATCTTTCTCTCTAGATATAGTCGCGAAAGTCTTCCTAACTTGTTATTTTTAAACAAACATGGGGAAACGGCGGGTAAGGATCTTTAATAAAGATATTGAGACGAGGTATAATGAGGTCCTAAATCGAGAAGCAAACTTAATACTTTATGGGAAGAAAACGCTACATGGCAATGTATTGAGCCTAGAGAATAATGCGTTTACCGTAAAAGATACGATTCTCAGAACCCACAAGGTCGCCCTTCAAGACATCGAAGAAATAAATTTTGACATAGACGCAAAGTTTTAATATGCTAAAGCACTTATTAATAAAAAACTATGCTTTAATCGAAAAGCTAGAAATGGAACCTGCCCCTGAGCTAAACATTATAACAGGAGAGACCGGGGCTGGTAAGTCTATAATGCTGGGTGCGATAGGACTTTTGCTAGGAAATAGATCTGATACGAAAGTACTTTTTAATGAAAATGAAAAATGTATTATTGAAGCCACCTTCGATCTTACCTCTTATCAGCTCAAACAATTTTTCGAAGAGGAAGAAATAGAATATGACAACGTATGCTTCCTGCGACGAGAAATTAGTGCTACAGGAAAGTCACGTGCTTTTATAAACGATACACCTGTAAATCTAGAACAGCTTAGAAAGCTCGGTTCGCAATTGATGGACGTGCATTCTCAACATGAAACCTTACTGTTGGGGAACTCCAATTTCCAGACAAATATTCTTGACGTTTATGCATCGAATACCAACTTGTTGAATCAATATAAAGCCTGTTTTAAGGTTTATCATCAGAAGTTAAAGGATTTTCAAGAAATACAGAAATTTGCCTCTGAATCAGGGAAAGAACATGAGTTCAATACGTATTTATTAAAGGAACTTGTAGAGGCTGACCTACAGATTTCAGAACAGGAAAAGTTAGAAGAAGAGCTAAAGCTGCTGGAAAATTCAGAAGAGATAAAATCGAAATTGCATTTTATCCTCCATGCCTTGTTTAATTCTGAAAATGCAATAATTACATCCCTGCAGCTTTCCGAGAAATACCTTAACCAGCTAGTACAGTATTCAGCCAATTTCGAAAACCTACATAGCCGCCTCAACTCCAGTCTAATAGAATTGAAGGATGTGGCAGAAGAATTGACCAGGGAAGAAGGATCTGTGGAATTTGGGGCTGAAAGGATGGAAGAGATCAATGGCCGTCTAAGTAAGATTTATCAACTACAAAAGAAGCATGCCGTCAAATCGAATTCCCAGTTGCTAGACTTACAAAATGACCTACAAGCGAAAGTAGATAGAGTGAGTAATCTTGATGAGGAGGTAATAGATAAAAAGAATCAGGCCGAAAAAGCGTTACAAGAATTAATGATTAAAGCTGAGGCATTAAGTGCGTCAAGAAAAAAAGCTGCACCAAAGATAAAATCTACCTTAGAAGAATTATTAAGAGAAGTAGGAATGCCAAATGCAACAGTCGAAATTGTGATCAAACCAATTCAACCTGTTTCAAACGGTATTGACTTGGTATCGATTCTTTTCAGTGCAAATAAAGGAATTGCTGCACAGGAGTTGAAAAATTCAGCATCAGGTGGCGAGTTTTCCAGGCTTATGCTCTGCATTAAGTACCTTCTCACTTCAAAAACAGCGCTTCCTACCATCGTTTTTGACGAAATTGACACAGGTATTTCAGGTGAGATCGCTATGAAAGTTGGTAAAATGATGCAACAAATGGCGGCTAGCCACCAGGTGATAGCCATATCCCACCTTCCACAAATCGCAGCAAAGGGCAGTGCCCATTATTTTGTTTACAAAGACGACAGCGGAGGGAAAACGATTAGTAAAGTCAGAAGATTGACGGAAGCTGAACGCATCAAGGAGATCGCCGAAATGATAGGAGGGAAGCAGCCGTCAGAAACTGCAGTAAAGAACGCTAAGGAGCTGTTGGCGGTGGATTAATAGGAATATCCTTTTATTTCTTCAAATCAATTGCCACTTTTGTGGACTTGGTAGAATTATTTTTTACTATAAAATCATTAAAACATGTCTTATAATTTACTTAAAGGAAAAAAAGGAATAATTTTTGGCGCTCTCGATGAAAACTCTATTGCCTGGAAAATAGCCCTTAGGGCCAAGGAAGAAGGAGCAGAATTTACACTTACGAATGCACCCATCGCAATGAGAATGGGTGAGATAAATAAACTAGCAGAAAAGTGCAACTCAATTGTAATACCTGCAGATGCTACGTCAGTAGAAGATTTAGAAAATCTTTATGCCAAATCTATGGAAGCATTGGGTGGCAAACTTGACTTTGTATTGCATTCCATAGGAATGAGTCCCAACGTGAGGAAAGGTAAAGACTATGGCGATTTGAATTATGAGTGGTTTTTAAAAACTTTAGATATTTCCGCTTTGTCCTTCCATAAAGTGTTGCAGGTAGCAGAGAAAAAGGATGCTTTAAATGAATACGCTTCTATTGTAGCACTTACCTATGTAGCGTCGCAACGTACATTCCCAGATTACTCTGACATGGCCCAAGCAAAAGCTGTGTTGGAATCCATCGCTAGAAGTTATGGAGCAAGGTTGGCGAAGTTGAAAAAGGCAAGAGTGAATACAGTCTCTCAATCACCTACTAAAACCACGGCTGGAAAGGGAATTTCGGGATTTGATGTATTCTTTGATTTTGCAGAAAGAATGTCGCCACTAGGAAACGCCAATGCAGAGGAATGCGCAGATTACGTAATCACATTATTCTCAGATTTGACAAGAAAAGTAACGATGCAGAATTTAATGCATGATGGAGGCTTTTCTACTTCTGGCATAACACAAAGCCTTATTGAAAAATTAAATCCATAATAAATGGGAGGTATTTCTATCTCCCATATTTTTTATAGAATCGTTGTTTATGTATTGCTAGCATTGCCCATAGTTGCATGCAATAACGATTTGAAAAAAAAGCCCAGCAGTTCACTCTATTGTACCCTTCCAAATTCTGAATTTATTAACGGCGACTATAGCGCTCACAAAGCTTACCAGGCTCCAATTCTTGACGGAAAGTATTCGGAAAATAGTTGGGCCTTTGCCAACCGGGCAACAGTTGCAATAGCTGGTAAGGGGGATTCTGTAGGTTTCAATTTGAGATACAAAATTAGCTGGGATGATGAGGCACTTTATATTTTGATGGAATCAGCCAGATTAAATGAGATTTCTCAAATTAATCTTAAAATTGATACCTTATCACTTACTTTATCGGGAATCAATCCTCTTATAGTCAAGAGCGAAAAGATTTTAGAAGGAAAAATATTTGTTGGGAGCTTAAAAAATGAAGTAACCCTGCCTATCCAATTTATATATTCCTCTAACGGGAAAGTATATGTTAGTAAGCAAGGTTACTTAAAATTAGCTTTATAGTTAATCCAA
>DASVUU010000414.1:0-1919 GCA_036386935.1 Cytophagaceae bacterium
GATAGTGTGTTTGACAGGTATATACAGGCAGCTAAAACTTCTGGAATTTTTCATTTAAACTATGGATTACAGGGTCCTCATAATAGAGTGCAACTTAACCAAAAGCGTCGTGGCTGGTCCGGTTTTCTTAGACAGGTAATACATAAGATAGCCTTAAGGTCTACAGATATTACCAAACTAGAAGATCTAGCTGATGTGCCCAGAACATTGTTGGAAGAAAATACTGCTCCTGACCCAAGATATGTTCATAAATATAGCGAGGATGTATCTCTTGCATTTTACAGACATTGCGTCGGTGCTTTTTCCTATTATCATAGGGATATGTTAGACAAAGCAGGGTATATCGATGAAGTATTCATAAATGCCTGGGACCATGTGGAACATACAAATAGAATTATTAAAAAGGGTTTTCATTCGCCCTTTTGGTGGTTTGCAGACATCTCAGATTCCGACCTTTACATAGAGAACATTCCAAATTGTATGGAACAAAGCACTATCGCTAAATCTGAACAATGGAAAGAGAATATAAAAAGGGGTGAGCAATACCTAATTGCCAAAAACGGCCTTACATTGGGCTCAATCCCAGATATTGAGAATAAGGATATAGTCTACTTTCTTAATAAGGCTTCAAATGGTATTCGCAATCTGAAATTACTTATAAAGTTTCCAACCAGGAATAGACCAGATAAATTTTTTGAGGTTTTAGACAAATACATTTTTTTCATGGATAACAAAATAGATTACGCAATCATTGTCAGCTGTGATATAGACGATATCTCTATGAACAATGATGAAGTTAAAACTAAATTAAAATATTATTCAAATCTAACCGTTTCATTTGGCGAAAATAAAAGCAAAATAGAGGCGATCAATGCCGATCTTGACCCCCTTCCAGACTTTGATATAATTATGTTAGCCTCAGATGATATGATTCCACAAATAAAAGGATTTGATAATTTGATACGAGATGGGATGCTAACCTATTTTCCTAATCTGGACGGGGTTTTATGGTTCAACGATGGATATAGAGGTAGCGACCTTAACACCCTCAGCATAATGGGCAGGAAGTATTATAGAAGATTTAATTATATCTATCATCCCTCATATAAATCACTATGGTGCGACAATGAATTTATGGTAGTAGCATCTGGTCTCAAAAGGCAAAAATATATAGACCAAGTTATTGTGAGCCATGAGCATCCTGATAGGGTAGGGTCAAGGTACGATAGTCTACAGACCAAAAATCTACAGTTTGATGATGTTGATAGGAAGAATTTCCTGAGAAGACAAAAAGGCAATTTTGGTATTAGAAAACGATTCTTAAAAACGAGTTCGAAGCCACTATACTAATGATGAGTTTATTTAACTTTCTTAGGTCGAAAAGGAAAGAGAAAAAGAAGCTTCTGCTTATTCAGCCTGGAAGGTTTGGAGATATTATAATTTGTCTACCTATCGCTAAATTTTATCACAGTTTAGGATATAGTATAATATGGCCTATAAGTGAGCATTATACAGAAATATTTAGGAATATAGATTATGAAGTCCCTTTATAGTTAAAGAAGTTTCTCTTCAGAAGATTGCAGGTAAAATATACAAGCTCAAAAGGCAGTATCATAAAATAATTGATTTAAGTTTCGGCTTTGATGGGTCTTTAAAAATCAATGGTGGGACAAAGTAAAGCCCACTATAAATTCCTTCGTGGAAGGTAAGTATATCATTGCGAAAGTTCCGTTAGAACAAAGATGGAATTTGATCTGGCGAAGAGACTTCGATAGAGAGAATGCTCTTTACGCTTTGCTTGTAAAGGGTATTGGAAAATATAAATTAGTTCATGATACGACCCACACAGGAAAATTTATTGATGTTCATGGGGAGAATATAATTTATTTTAATCCAGTAGCTACCTTTAATGTTTTTGA
>DASVUU010000415.1:0-1548 GCA_036386935.1 Cytophagaceae bacterium
GAATGTTAATTTAATGCTGGCACCATAACTCCTTTGTGAAGGATTTGTACCAAACTCTCCTTGCTCGCTTAGTAAACCATCTCCGAATGTAGATAATTCCGGATCAACATAAGGATTGTCTTTTGGGGTCCATAAAGCCAAGTTTTTACCATAGATAGTAAATGATGCATTGGCAAGTCCTAATCTTTTAAGTGGTGCAGAAGGAAAATTAAATGTTAATGCTACATCTCTTAATCTTACAAAAGTCTTATCGATGATATGCCCTTGTTCAATTCCTGCATTACTTGACGCATTCCAATAATCATCCATCCTGTCTTTAGCAATTGGATTTGTATTTTCTGCATAACCGGTTACTACGCCGGCAGCATTTTTTATTTCAACTACTGAATTAGGAATAATAAAGGGATTTCTATCATTGTAAGTAGTTTCAATTCCATTTCCTGTAAAGTGAGAAAGCCTTTTTGTATAAGAATACATTTCGCCACCTTGTTTCCAATCCAGACCAAATGTTAAAGACAAACCTTTATAACTAACCTTGTTTTTGAAACCCAAGATAAAATCCCGTTGTGAATCTCCAATAGCCTGTTGCTCAGTTGTATTTGCATAGAAACCAGTGCCAGGGTCAACAATATATTGTCCTGTATCATTTGTTTTCGGAACAATTGCTTTAAATACACCCAGTGGCTGCCCGACAACCGCGTTAAAAGTTATCCCGAAATTAGATCCAAGCTCCACTGATTGTAAACCACCTGCAATACCCGTCACTTCAGATTCGTTTTTAGTAAATGTTGTAGTAAAATCCCATTCAAAATCCTTAGTTCGAATTGGAACAACATTTAATACTAATTCTACACCTTTATTGGTTAAATCAATTAAGTTTGTTGTCTGAAATCCAAATCCTGTAGAAGCTGCCAAAGGTCTAGAAACTAATATACCTTCAGATTTTTTATTATAATAAGTGGCATCAATGTTTACTCTCTTTTTAAACAAGTTGGTTTCAAATCCAAATTCAAGTTCATTTACTCTTTCTGGTTTAAGATTTTCGTTTCCTAAGGTTGTGGCAAATTCGTAACCATTAACCCCACCAAAAGGCAGAAAGATGTTTCCAAAACCTAAAAAAGCACTTCCCTGAGACAGCGCAGACTCGGTTTGGTATGGATCAGTATCATTTGCCAAAGCTGCATAACCCGCCCTCAATTTTAGAAAGTAATCCGGGGTATCAAGCACTATACCGCTCAAACTAGCCGATGGGTAGAAATAAGAATTATTACTCATTGGCAAGGTCGATGTCCAGTCATTTCTCCCTGTTAAAGTTAGAAAAACCCTATTTTTATAAGAAGTTTCTATAGAAGCAAAAGCACCGAAAGATTTTCTTATAGCATCATTTTGTAATACAACCGGCTTCACTGAAGAGTTAGATAACTCATAAAAATTAGGAATATCCAGATTTGTTATATTTGCACGAAGTGATGAAAATGTACGTTGGTTACTATTAAATCCAAGTATTGAGTTTACATTAAAATCTGCTCCAATCGCAGTATTATAATT
>DASVUU010000416.1:0-17089 GCA_036386935.1 Cytophagaceae bacterium
AGCAAGACAACAAACAGGAGCTTTTCTTCATAGCGGGGAAGGATTGCAAGTCATGGACTGTATTCCGTTATTTTATCAACGGACAGGATTTTACTTCGTTTGTAGCGCCTTGCAATTTAGACAATACCCTTACATTTTGTACAAATGGATCCTACACCGACAACGAAGATGAGACAAAATGTGACCCTTCATTGCCTCAAATCCACAATCAAGGAACATTTACTCTTACTGATGATGGAAGTGGGTTTAATGTGACAAGTCCTTTTCTTACTGGAGACTTTACAATAGTAGAATTGAAACCTAACATATTGAAGGCTTATTTTTACGATGCTAACCAGAATGGCGCGAAAATCGAATTTTGGCTTTATCCGGCCTCAAAGAAAAAAGGCGCACCTTTATAGTTGTAAAAGAATTAGGGGAGCACTACAAAAGTGCTCCCTTTTTCTTATTCAGCTTTTAAAGCAATAGGCTTTCTTTCCTTGTAATTAGGGATCATGTTTATAACGGTTGCATTATAATTGTCCTTAAGTTGTACAAAAGCAACTTTAGACTCCGAGCTTGCATTAAACTTTTGTTTTTCCTCATCTGCAGAAAATCCGAAAAATATTTTTTCCATCCCCACGCTCTTTGCCCTTAATATAGCTTGGTATAGCATCTGTCTATAGGTGCTATAGTCCGTTACAAAGTTATAGTCGAGACCTAATATGACAGGGCAGTAGGCACCTTGCGCTTTGTAAACAAATCCTATTGCAATAGGAAGCCCTCCAGACCTGAGCATATGATTTTCTTTAAATCTAAGTTCAATTATTTCCACATTTTCATTCTTCGCCAATTCTTTAAAAAACTTAACAGGTAAGGGAAAGGAATTGATCGCTAAGTTCTTTGTTGCAACATTTGAGTAGAGTTTATAAGCATGAGTTATTTCCTCTTCATTTAAGTCGGATACAAATTTTATTTCAAAATTGTCTTCAAACGGAAGTACCTCCTTCCTTAATTTATTTCTTTTCTTTCCAGGAAGCTGCATTAGAAATCCTTCACTATCATTCCAATCAAAGGTGGAAAAAGTGTAAGTAAGAGGCAATTGTACTTTTACAAATCCTTGGTCCATCAATAAATCTTTGATCTCCACATCGTCGGCATTGAAATCTCTCAAAAATATACCATCACATGCGCTGACATCTTGCTGCTTCCAAACATGATCTAAGAGGTAGATAAAGGCAGGTTTCCATTCTGTACTTTCTCGGTCTATATATAAATGGTTGCCTTCCGAGATCAATGAACCCATCATTAGGGATTTTGAAGTAAGGTAATATTGGTCGCTCTTACGTAGTTCTTCAATGTGTCTGGAAACCTCGCTAGGAGAGAATAGGTCGTCTTTTGAATAGGCTTCAGTAAAAAATGTTGCTGCGATTATTTTCCCAAAATTATTTCTTATAATATAATAATGAAACCCCCAGTTCTCATGCTTTTCTGTATTTCCTTGGAAGGATTTTTCTAACACCTGCAGTCCCTCCCAGTCGTATATCCCCTGCTGAGAGAACAAGTCATTCCAAAGCTTTTTAGGTATATTATTGATGCTTGTTTCATATTGGATTTGAAAGGCTTTATTCTTGATCGATGTGGCTGTGTATTCTGATGTTTTAAACTTTAGTGTTTTGAAAGTTCTATAAATATCTTGTACACTTCTGCCCTCCTCTTCTAACGCTAACGGTAAATTACGGGAGATGCTTTCGACAAGCTTTTCAATATCGTTGTAAGTTTGATGGATCGTTATAGTGAAACGAATTCCTGCGCATGTCATAGGAACTGCCGGGTAAACAGCCAGGTTAACGTAAAAGCCGTCTTGTGTTAGGCGATTCACCATGTTGTAAGATACCTTTGTCAATCCAAGCCCAACGAAGAATACAGGTGTTTCAGATTCAGTAATTAAAGGGAGATTATATTGTTTGAGTAGAGTATTGCAATACTGTATCCTCGAAATTAATTCATGCTGGCGCACATAAATTTCATCCGTTAGGTGAATCTTAGCACAAGCTATTGACGCGCCTAAAACTGAAGGAGGGTGCGGGCCTGAATGTGTTAATGGTCCACCCCAATTTTTTACCTTCCATTTCATTTCTTCGTTTGGAAAAACAAAAATTCCCCCGGCATTTGCAAAACCTTTACCCATCGAAGTGGCGAAGATTATTCTAGGATGGTGTGCTACCTTACTGTAAATAAAGCCAGTGCCATGCTCACCGCCCCAGGAGATTCCATGAGCGTCGTCGGCATATAGATATAACTGTTTATTCTCGTCCATGATTTCTAGTAGAGTATCAATTGGGGCAAAGTCACCATACATAGAATAGACACCGTCAATGAAATACCAAATTTTCGAATGTTTTGGGCATAGTTCAGCGAGCTTTATTCGCAGCTCTTCTGTATTGTTATGATGGATATAGGAGACTGTAACTCCTTTGGTAGTTAGATTTTGGACCACGGATTGCATAGAGAAATGCGCCTGTTGATCAAGAATTACGGCGTCGCCTGTCTCTATTAAAATAGGTATTACTGCCTGATGGCCCATAGAGGTGGTTGTGGAAACGAGCAAGGGCGCTTTAAACATCTTCCCAAGTAGCTCCTCCAATTCATTATAAAGCGGGCAAGAGATATATGCCCTGGAGCAAGCAAATTGACTTCCGTACCTCATTATGGCGTCAATAGCGCCTTGTTTCAGCCTATCATCCGTTTCTAAGCCTAAATAGCTGCAGGATCCAAAATTAATTAAGGTTTTCCCATCTATTTGTACGTCTCTTCCGTTAAAGCTTTCATTCTCCGCATTAAGATGAAGTAAGTTTCTGGACCTTCCAGTTGAAATAATTTCATTGATTGTGTCAATAGCGCTTGAGGTTTTTAGTAGTTTTGTCATATAGATTAGTTTTAAGAGAAAAAGTGAGTAATCATTGAATTTGCAAGTCTGATCACCATCCGTTGTACTTTAATTTATGGAAGAAGGTTACTTTAAAAATGATTTTACCAAAATGTGGATGAAGGATGGAATTGTATATACTGAATATACTCCAAACTTAAATATCACACTTGCGATGGCAAAAGTTGCTGTTATTGAAAGGGTTAAGTTTATGAACGGCGTTTCTCGCCCAATTTTTGCAGATGTCAGAAACGCACTTTCAATTGATAAAGAAGCTAGAGATTACTTGTCAAGTAAGGAAGGGACCCAATATTTAAGCGCTGGAGGCTTCCTTGTCTCTAGCCAGGTTGAAAAAATTATGGGCACTTTTTTTATAAAAATAAATAGGCCGATAATTCCTACGAAGCTATTCACAAATTACGAGGAGGCTGTAAAATGGCTGGGTACATTTCGAAATACGAATGCAACACCTGCCTAATCTTATTGCCTGCTCCTCCATATTAACAGAACCAATCTCTATACGAGTAACTTTTTTCCCCCAATTTGTCTATCATTAGCCCTATTATTTGTAAAAAAAACTTTTTAAAATGATTTTGTTTGAAAAGACACGTTCCATATTTCTGCTTTTATTCCCATTTTAATTTTGCTGGTTTAGGAAAAGGGTGATTTTACGCACGTTTAAAATTTTTATTGTCGATCGCCAACCAAATAATTAGGCCATA
Organism: Cytophagaceae bacterium; assembly: GCA_036386935.1. GTDB lineage: Bacteria > Bacteroidota > Bacteroidia > Cytophagales > Cytophagaceae > DASVUU01. Next base: position 3,631 of record DASVUU010000416.1, read on the forward strand.
GATAGTTTTTACTTTTATGATCAACGCTGCAATAATTAGAAACTTTATTAAGATAAGCAAGTAGAAAACTGAAAACTTACGGTTGAGCTTGATGAAGCATCGACGGGTGTTACAAAGATTTTAATGTAACCTTTACGTGTAAATGTCTGAACAGTCTAAATAGGTCTAGGCCCAAATAAAATTCTGGTTAGATCAATAAGTAGGATGTGAGATTATATATATTGGGAATAGAAATCTTGAAATTGCGACCGACCGGCTAAACTATTTTATGTCAATAATACCTAAATAAAATATAGAGTCTTTTTCAATAACAGTCAATAGACCCGCTAAAAACCATAAAGCTTCTGGGCGGGATTTTGTCATCAACGAACGCAGCATTACCTACCAATTCTATAGGATCTACTTGGTAAGTGAGTTAGTAAACAGGAGAGGGCTGATAGTTTCGTGCTGTGGGGGACGAGAAATAGAGGAGAAAGCTAAAAGAATTTTAAACAGAATGTATACACAAACCGTTCAGGCTGGTTTCATGGAACCCGACACTAGCCTTTTGATGAGACCGTTTTAGCACGGATTCTACTTAAGGTCTCTGGCTTCATCCCTAAATACGACGCGATGTATTGAAGTGGAATGTGAAGCAGCAGATCAGGTCTATTTTCTAAAAGATATTTATATCTTAACTCTCCCGGTTCTTTTATGAAAGAAATAACCCTTTTTTCTTTCTCTACAAAATACTTTTCTACCATTATTCTGCCAAGCTTTTCAAGATTGTGACTCCACTTGTATAGTTCCTGTAAGTCACTGTGATTGATTGTGATAATATCTGCGTCAGTAACTGCCATTAAATATTCCTGTGATGGTGTCTGACTAATAAAGCTGTGAAAAGCTGTGATAAAACGGCCAGTACTTTCCAGATGTATTGTGATTTCACTTCCGTCCATATGTTGTATGTATATACGAAAGAATCCGTTGGATATGAATATAAGCTCATTGCACAATTGATTCTCAACAACAAGGTGTTCCCCTTTCGAAAGCCTTCTTACTTTCAGCTTCTCACTAATTCTATCTTTTTCAAGAGGAGAAAGCGAAACAATATTTTCAATACAATTGAACAGAGATGTAAACATTCGAAAAATCTAATTTTTTGAAGCAGGAATTCTAATATAAAGAAGAAAGAGTTAATTGTCCTCATTAACTAAAGTTTTTAAATCTAAAGGCTCTTGAGGATGTTGATAGCTGTTAAACTCGCTAATCAATTAGTACTTCCATCAAACGACGGGCTTTTCGGCCATGGGAACAATTCTATTGGCTCACAGACAAAAGTATGAACTAGTAATTCTTTGTCTAATCGAGCGTTTATAAAGGAGTTTTGACAAAAAACTCGATTGTAGAAGCAGGAAGGACAGACAGTTTAAATACTTCCATGTGGAGATGGAGAATTGTTTGGTTAGCTTCTCAAGCGAGCAAAGATGAGTTTGCTAATTGTTTAATGGTAAATGTTTTTTGTAGAACAATAGCTTCCTTCGTTTGTTATTTCTAAAAAAAATTATGGAAACTATACTTGATGAAGTTAATACAGACCAAAAGGAAGGTAAAGTAGCAAGAGCTATTGAAGAGCAAACCGCAAAGTTACCGTCAGATTTATTTCTTTGGGCAGCACTTGGCGCGATTGGTGTGTCTTTGACGTTGAAAATAATGAAAAAAGACGACGAAGCGCTTTTTGTTGGACAGTGGCCAGCACCTTTTCTGTTATTGGGGCTTTACAACAAGCTTGTGAAGTTGCAAGGACACGATAAAGAAAGCTAAAATTCGTGCATGGAAAAATAGAAGAAACGGTTGGTTTAGCTACCTTTCGTTTCTTCTTAAAAATGCGGATTAAACTCTGTTTGGATCAATTCTAAAGCGCTTCATCGTGGAACTAGGACGTATATTACCCTTAAATAGTCGGCGTTGGAGAAGAGCAGGATACAATCATATGCATTTTACAGTATTGATACTGAGGTGAGGCGTTTTCCTTTCTAATCAATAAAGTGGACTACTATAGTTCCACTTCTTTGTTCCGATTCAATCTATTGGTATGTCTCAATAATTTTATTCCAGCTTGTGTTTTCTATCTCCTACCGGTTTAAAGAATGATTAATTTCCATTAATAGAAGCTTAATCACAGCTAATGTTAATATCGATGAATGTAGCATATTACTCTCAATTACAACGTTTGTTATAGTTGTTATTTGTATAAATAACAGTTATTAATGTGGGTCGTTTTTTATATATACCGATAAAATGAAACCCATGTACGTGAAGTCTATTATTTATTTTAACGGTTAAATTGTTAACTAATTAACTAGAGCGTCAACGTCACTCAATTGCTTGCGCTGTTGAATGCTCCTTTATCAACATTGAACTAAGGGATCAAAGACTAATTAATGTGTTAAATACTCCATCGATGACTTTGGCGATTCTTCTAATGTCGAGAGTTTCTATCGTGTCAGTGGGCTCGTGATAATTATGGTTTCTATAAAAAGAAGTGTCAGTAATCATCAACGCATTAAAGCCAAATCTCCAATAATTCAGGTGGTCTGAGAAGTCGATGCCTGGCAAAGAGGGTGGCCCGGTAAATGTCTTGGTTTTGATAGCTTTGGTTAACCTAAAATGTCTGTTAAAATTTCTTATAAATTTTCCGGCGCCAAATTTTTTAACAAGTGTGATGTAATTGCCTTTATGTCCATAAAAAAGAGAAAGGAGACTTATAGGGTAGGACTGTGACTTTGCTTCGTCTTTAAAATAGCCAATCATCTCAAGGGAAATCATTCCAGAAACATACGCCTTGCTATCGGCCAGAGACTTCGCGTGAATGTAACTGCCCATATATTCCGTTCTAAAATAAGGAGGCTCTTTTAAAGTATAGGCTACTAGATCTATACGGTTACTTATTTTTTGCCCTTTTAGAAGCCGGGCCAGTTCAAGCAGCCCAACAACCCCACTTGCATTATCATCTGCACCTTGCTGATCCCCGCAGACGTCATAGTGAGCACCAACAACAATCCTCATTATGTTTTCTGTTCCGAACGAGCAGATTATGTTTTTATATTTTTTACCTGCAACCGCATATTCTTGTACAAAAACGCTGTCGGAATAACTGCCGAAAATTGTTTCAATGTAGTCAGCCGTTTTATTTAATTGGTCGATATTTTTGTAATTGCGAAACTGGGCAGTCTGAGTGATAGCAATCAAGTGGGATTTTATTACCGTCGTGTCGGAACAATCCGTTGCGTAAGAATTAGCGATTAGGAGGGACAGTAAAAGTGTTAAAAGGTGTTTTGATGTTTCCAATAGGTTATTATACGTGTCTGTTAAGAATTCCAATGGCTCCAAGTTTTTGGGCCATTGTTAAACAGTTTTATTTTTTATAATACATATCCTTGTTAAGTCGGGCTAATGTCCTCCCTTTTTGTTTGTCGGCATTGTATTTCTCAAGCCCTCTTGTAATAATAGCTTCCATCTTCTTTTCTTGGGCTCTAAGTTCGTCATCAGAAAAACTTTCGGAGGGCTCTTTGGCAATTAGTTTTAGTACACTTTTCATTCTCTTTTGGTCATCGGGGTCAAGCGGGTCTAGTCGGACCGCGGCTTTTATAGCACCCATGTTGACTATTGCTTCAATGAAATAGATTTTGCCAGCTTCAACATCAGCTTCTACGAAATTTTTATTTTCGGAGCGAGCCCAAAATATATGTCTGCCAGCTTTACATGCGTACCGTATGTAAGCAGGACCGTTGAACTTGCCTATCAACTGTGTACTGTCGAAATAGCTAAAGTTGATAGCAAAGCCCAGTGAGCTGGGACGAACGAAATATATTACTGCTTTATCAGGAGGGGCAGGCTGGATAGTTTGTCCCTGGACATAAAAGTAACATAGAAAGAGAAAGCTGATTAGGGTTGCATGTCTCATTTTGCAAGAATATAATTAGCTGGCAATTTAATAAAATGTTGCTTATAATAGGCTTTAATTTTCTTGTTGGTCAAGAGTCAAAGGTCGCGTCCAAATAGTTTGGATAGCAGGAGATTTTGCGAATGGAAAACGCGTATTAAACAATTTTCGAGAGAACTGGAAATTCATTTAAACAACGAAGCCAATTCTTGTTCCATTTTTTTACACCAAAACTTTCCCAACGAAATCGTACTCATGTCTAACTTTGAATTGCTGGTTAACAAACGTCGCCATATGTTCTTGAGCGAGTATTTCTAAAAAGTCATTCTTTCTAACGTTATAGTAGACATAGCAACTGCTATCCGGCCTGTAGACTATATAAAGCATTTTTTTATCAAAGATATATTTGAATGCTTCTATGCCTGCTGAACCTACTTTCAACCAATCCTTAGATGTATAATCTACTATCGGCTTTTTTATCTCTTCAACCTTTACGGACGCCGCAGGGGGATTGGAAAGAGTGGCTTCCTTAGCTACTTCGCGCCCTTTGGGTGACACTATCGTCTCTCCTTTTTTGGCAGGCTTTGGCTTTGCTATTTTCTTTGCTTCAGTAGCTTTGGCAGGAGCCTCCTTTTCCTTGGCAGGTTCTATTACAATGTCTATAAATTCTGAGATCTTTGCATGCAAGCTCTTGCTTAGCTCAAAAGGGGTCTGATCCCAACCTTTATTATTTGCATTGCGAAAAAAATAAAGATGTTCATTGTCCTCCGACCGGTGAAGCTGGTAGTTCGGCTGACCAAAGCTTTCCAAAATCGTCCCATAGGTCATCTCATAGTATACGTCCTTATTCTCAGGTAATGTTGCCACAGAAATTTTATCAGCGACCGTTTTACCATTTTCGACGATATACAGCTGTATGTTTTTCTCCTTGATTGACTTATTTTTCGTCGCATGAAAGCGAAAAATATTATTAATGGCTTTATATTCTTTGGTATTTTTTCTGATCAACATGTTCCAACCTTTCTAGAATAACCAAGGATAGGCTAAAAGGTTGAGAGTCTATGAGTCTGGATTATTGCGGATAACGGTTAAGTTGTTAAGTTGCCTTATGTTAAAATGAAAGGGATTGACAAGTCCCGCCTCAAAACCCAGTCAAATTTAGCTCATCTGTTTCCGTCATCGGCACCTGTTTCTTCATCTTCTTTTGAACTATCTTAAATTGATGCTCGTCCTCTGGCGCAATCAAAGATATCGCTTCGCCTGGCGACTCTGCTCTTCCTGTTCTACCAATACGATGGACGTAGTCAGTAGGAGATCTTGGCATTTCGTAGTTTATCACATAGGGGAGGAATTGGATATCGATACCCCTAGAGGCAAGATCAGTTGCAACTAATACTCTAAGCTTACCATCTTTAAAATTTTTAAGTGCATCGGTCCTAGCGCCCTGGCTTTTCTTGCTATGTAAGGCTGCTGCATCGATGCCGTTTTTTTTCAGCTTCACGACGATATGGTCGGCTCTATGTGTAGAGGAGACAAAAACAAGTACCTGCTTCATGTCGTGATGCTTGATTAAATACCTCAACAATACGCCTTTCCTGTCATCCGTTACCTTATATGCCTTTTGAGTGATGAGCTCTATATTTTGAACTTCTTTTACTATCTCAATCTTAACCGGGTTCGTAAGAAGTCCTTCCTGCATGTCATTGATGGCATCTTTTAGGGTAGCCGAAAAAAGTAAGTTTTGACGTGTCTTCGGAAGTAGCCTAAAAATGTCAGTCATCTCATCCCGGAAACCAAGATTCAACATCTTATCAGCCTCGTCCAAGACCAATATCTGGACAGAAGAAAGCTGTACTGCATTCGAAGAAATGAGGTCTAATAACCTTCCAGGGGTTGCCACTAAAATGTCCGTACCATGCATGTCGATCATTTGTGGATTGATGGAGACTCCACCGTAAACCGCCTTCACTTTCAATTTGTGAGGCAGGCCTATTCCCAATGCTATGAAAACGTCAGCTACCTGTACTGCAAGCTCACGTGTTGGCACAAGTACCAATACTTTGACGTGTCTACTTCTCTCACCCGGACTGTTTTGAAGCAGCTGAAGTATAGGCAAGACAAAACTGGCTGTTTTACCAGAGCCTGTTTCTGCTATTCCTAAAACGTCATTTCCTGCTAATATAGCCGGTATCGCTTGTTCTTGAATGGGATAGGGCTTCGTATAGCCCAGACGGTCGATTGATTTAACCAAAGATGAGGAGAGCCCGAGTGCTGAAAACGGCATAAATCTATAGTATTAACTTTAAGGCTCGCAATATACCATGATTATGGCTACTTGAAGTCAGCAAAAGAAAAATTAGGTATCGGTAGCAGCTGGGGTTTTTCAAGAAAAATATTTTTTCCTATATACATACATGAATTCAGCACCGAGCAACAAAATCATAGATGAATAGGTAATCCAGATAATGATCAAAATAACGTAGCCTGCAACGCCATATGGTGAAACGGGGTCGGCATGGTCGAGGAATAAATTTAGACCATATTTCCCTATTAAAAATAGAAGAGCCGCAGGTGGCGCGCTCACCAGTACACACTCCCAATTGGTTTTTACAGAGGGGAGATATTTGTAGATGAGGGTAAACATCATAGTTACCACAATGAAAGAGAATAGGAAATTGCTAAAATAAAAGAGGCGCCCAAGGGAATGGTTGAAATTAGCTTCCATTCTTTCAACCATGAAAGAGGAGAAGGAAGTGAATATCAATGATAGGAGCAAGCAGAACCCGATCGCAAGAATCATTCCAACCGAAAGTAACCTGTTTGCCAGGGTGGCCCTAAAACCCTTTCTTACTTTCTCAGGAGGTAACTCTATAATCACATCCAATGCTCTCTGCACAGCTGTAAACACGCCCGACGCAATAAATATTAAAAATGAAATACCAAAGAAGCTAGATACCATGGATTCTCCGCGACTGTTGACCTCTAAAATCAGTCTTTCGATTTGCTGGCCTGTGTTCAATCCAATGAAACTACTTATTCTTTCTGCGACCCTTCCCTCTGCCTCAGCTTCACCGAAGCCAATGCTTGCGACAGCTATAATGATGATTAGCAGGCCCGGTAAAGAAAAAATAGCAAAGTAGGAAACAACCGCGCTCAAATCAAGAGGGTTATGGCTAATCCACTTTTTTAAAGTTTCCTTAAAAAGGAAGGGGATATCATATATGCTAAATCGACTACTATTTTCCATTCCTAATGCTACCACATTTCATCTTTCGTTTATTAACAGCCAGCTACCCATAAGGTTTTGCAGGCTGCGGTAACGACAGAAATTCGCTCCCAAAGCTAAAAGGATGGCCTACACTGTAATAATTCAATAACTGCCGTTTCCTCGCTAATTGAGTCGCTCAAAATAGCGGTTGTTTTTTGTGAACGGTTAATAAAATAAAAAATACCCTTTATTCCAATACGATCTGCTTTTTAGCAAAGGGAATTGGATTTGCGGTGATATAGACCTCGGGAGACAATTCTTTTATCTCATTATTCAACCCTAGTATAACAACGTCTATCTGTTTGCCAATCATATCTGATTTTAATGGAAAGTAATAGGTGTAGTTTTCCTTGCTAGCCTTTACTGGAACTTCCCAAGCATTGGAAGGGTAGGAGGGACTTCTGTCCGCTGCTCCAACTATCTGACCATTGACTCTGATTGCTGCATACGCTCCTTCTTTGCCATGTTCTCCATTCACTGCTAGCGCCAGATAGCTACCGTTAGCAATTTCATCTAGCTTAAAATTAGCTCCCCAAGCCTTCTCTGGTCTGACTTTCCAGTATGTGCTAAATAAATTTGATACTTTCCAATCTTTAGAGGTTACACTTTTCCCTTTGTAATAGCCTTCTATTTCATTAATTCTATCCGGAGTAGCCTGAGTTCTAAGATATCGAACGGGGTATCCTAGATTAAAGTCTGAAGTAATGGTTTTGCCGGCGAGCATAGGAATTTTCACCCAACTCTTTAGATCTGTGGAGACTTCGGTAACTATATTTTCCTCAGATTTAAGAGGCTGTAATGCGTGCTCGCTTCCAACTTTGATAACAAGCTTGTCTATATTGATAGATTGTCCAAAGTCAATCCTCAATCCACCGCCGTTGATCTTCACTTGATGTTCCTCAAACCGTCGGCAAACATAGAATCCAGTATTTTCGTCTCCATCAAAGAGGTTCTTATCCCAAAGTCCTCTTTCTATAAAAATATTTTGGTTAAAGAACGCATCTCTTGCGTTTTTAACCTGAGTCACTTTCGTATCTCCAGATCGTTGTAGGGACCTAACTTCCAATGCATTGTTATCTGTCGCAAAGCATGCGGCTTCATACATTGCCTCTGCATCCGCTGGCACATCAATTGGTTTGAGGTCCGCTAATTTTCTATGCCAAGGCTTCATTAAAGGCTTGCCATCGAATTTAACTTTCATTGTTTTTCCTCTTAGTAAATCATTTGTTGGGTTAGAATCCAAGCTTGCTTTGCTGAACTTTCTATTGCCTGCATTTAAGGTAACACTCGCTGTACTTCCTGGCATACCATACACGTCGACCACAGCTGGCTTTCCCTCTACGTCTTTTATTACAGCGTAATTTGCGCCTTTCACACTAATTTCCTCTGTAGGTTTCGCGCTTGCCATTAATAAACAGCTTCTGAAAGGTAGTACCTCAACCTCAACTTCACTACCTGGCTTAAATTCACCAATAAAATTTTCTGTTGGATGATATTGATAGAAAAACACCTTATCTGCAGAAGATAATCCTATAGTCTGATCAAGCTTTACCTTGTATTTTACTGGTAACCATGAGAGGTTTTTTAGGGTGATGAATCTTGTCTTCTCATCACCTCTAGATACGGCATTCGGCCCATAGGTTGCTTCAGGAAGCAACATACCCGTTGTCAAAATCTTGTCATTCCTTTTATGTAAATTATAGATCCTTGCCAATTTAGGAAACTCATCATCTCTTAGTAACCATGGATTTCCATACAGTTCTGGGGCAAGTATTAATGAACGGTTAAATGCCTGTAAGATCAGTTCATCGTCCCAATAATCAAGACAAGAGGATAGGCAAACGCCATGGTCCTCTGTAAGTCGCGATAGGTTAGGGGGCAACCCTCTAGAAAGAGCGCCAAGTCTATGATGTGTAGCAGTTTTTGGATTTGCAATATGCACATCGATATAAGTTTCTACGCCTTCCCAGAGGAATGTACTTGCGTGAGGCAAGGCTTTGCCGAGGTTGAGTCTGTGATTGAGTAGAATTAGATTAGGACTATACTTTCTGCATTCTGTCATCATTTTAGCAAAAACATCCTGCTTTTCCGTTCTTAAGTCTCCACACACTGCATCGAACTTAAATAATTCGAACTGGTAATCTTTACACAAAGATACCATGAGTTCGATGCGGGCCTTTTCTTCAAGGGCCGTATTCCCAAATCCATCGGGCCCACCCCAAATTCCAAGTCTGGTTCCGAGGCTCTTTGCTTTGTTGGCGACAGGGCCGAAGCCAGTAGGGAATTGCGTTTTGAACTTCTGAGAATTGACATTTCCATAGTATCCAGCGCCATCAATTGCTCCGGCATCAAAGGCATAGATGTCCAACTGCATGCCATATTCATCCTTGAGCCACTTGAAAAAATCAAGGTTTATCATCGTTTGTTTCTCCGTAGGACCTTCATTTGTATTGTTGATCCAGGAGAAGTATTGGGCACGAGAGGGAGTGCTTTCGTCGGCTCCAGGGAAGACCTTGGTGTCTTGCGAATAACAGTTACTTCGTGTTATGATGAAAACTAATAAGAGAGGAAGCTTTCTGAGGATATGCATGGGAAAGATTAAATAGTTGAAGATTTAAATCTAGGACTTTTAGTGGAAAAAATATAATGATATTATTCCTAAATATAGAAGGCTCTTACGCCGATGGAACTAGTAATTAGATATCCTAGCTATGATTTCGATTCAATTTACTCAGCCTAAAAGTTAAATATCTCAGGGCAATAACATCAAACCACATACTCCTTTTTTATAACAAGCGCAAATAGGTCGTTCTCCAATGGCAAGTAGCCATGCTCATAGCAGAAGTAGTATATATTTCCTGTGCTAGTTTTGTAAACGTTGGTGTAATACTTAAACTGAAAGCCAAGCGTCAACAATTTCTCCTTACTGACCTTAGCTTTACCGTCAGGGTTCAACGATTCCAAGATCTTTCTATTCCTTTTTAAAATTGCATTTACCTGCTTAATGTATTCATTCTTTTGATTTTCCTGATTGTGAAAATTATTTCTGCATTGGTCGGAACAAAATTTTTTGTCTGACCTTCCTTTTATTTGATCCCCGCAGCTGAGGCAGTTTTTGGCTTCTAACATAAAAAAAATCGATTCGTTTGTAAACGTTTAAAAACGAATATAAACGGATTTAAATGATTATCATACGAATAACACAATTTTCTTCCCACACCTTTGCATCATCCAATCCGGAAATCTCAGCGCTGAATAAATGCCGGACTTAAAAATTTTAAACTATATAAACTTTAAAGAAATGACTACTCTAAAAAACAAAGTACAATTAATAGGTTTCCTTGGAAAAGATGCAGAGATCAAAAGGCTTGATAACGGTAAGGTAATGGCGATAATCTCTCTTGCTACCTCTGAAAACTATAAGAACGCGGCTGGTAAAAAAGTAACAGATACACAATGGCACAATCTTATTGCATGGGGTAAAACTGCTGAGTTCCTGGAAAAATATACAACTAAAGGGAGTGAAATAGGAATAGAGGGCAAATTAATGAACCGAAGTTATGAAGATAAAAACGGCGTAAAGAGATATGTGACGGAAGTATTTGTAAGTGAGGTCTTACTCATGAATGCTAAGAGGGCTGAGAAAGAAGCAGCCTAGAATGGGAGGGAGCCTGTATATAAATAGGCTCCCTCAATTTCTTAGCAAGCTATTAATTTCATAGTTACACAATGCAATTTAACACCTTCAGGTTCTGCATTGGCGGCCTACTTATTGTTAGCGAACCTTGGCAGCTTAGCAGTTAATATATCGACAATCATTGAAGGCGAGCTGTAAAGCCTAAAAATCTTTGATCTATTTAAATACTGCTCCTTGTATTGTCTTCTCGTTGTGTACGGATGACAGTTGTCCAGAAAATATGAGGGAATTCAAATGAAGAGCCCCTTTTTCTAAATAAAATTCAGCAAACCTGCATAAAGCAATAGCCCAAAATGGGAGGATTTAATAACTAAAGCTTATTCCTGAATTCATGCCAATCTGAAGGAGACACAGGTATTCCTTCATACCGGAGGAGTGCGGTTATCCTCTTTCTGTATCTATAGCTCGAGAAAAATAGTTGTTAATAGATGTTTTCTTTTTTACAAAACGAGGATGGAGAATTAACGGTGATAAAGTATCGCTTAAGTGAGACCAAGAACGGTTACATAAAAAAAGACTTGGGCGCTAGGTGGGAGATGGCTCTTTGAATTTAGATGAGGACGTGTATCTACGGACTGAAAGGTTTAAAAAAGGAGGTTCGGCACTGCTCATTACACGATATCAATAGACGGAGAGAAGATAGGTAATATCAAGGGATCACCATGTTATCAATTTCTCAATCATCCCCAACTAAAGTGGCAAACCGACTGCGTTGCTACTAACAGATAATTCTATTTGTTTTCCAATATTTTTTGTTCGATCTCAAAATATTCTCCCTGATTGGTTACGCCTTTCAGGACCAAATAGTAAGGCCTCTCATTCTGATTAGGGAAAAAAGAAATTTTTGTTTTGCCGTCTATACCAGTATCCATCGCTGGATTCCAGTAGAGGGTAGTCCTGAAGTCGGGGTAGTTTCTGCTTGGAGGTGGGAGAGCGGGACACTTTGGTAAAGAGGGGCTGTACCCTTTAAAAATAAACTTCTTAGAGCTGATGTTAAGGGTGTCTGTACCTTGTGTATAACCTATCTTAGTATGTACATCAATGATGCCGTGAGCACCTACTCCCCGCCATGCGGGTTCTAAATTTTTTGGGTGCAATACTTCTATAGTTTTTACGTCTACCGGATCTAAATCTAATAAAACCTTATTATTAAAGCTGGCTACCCCGTCAATAATAAACAAAGGCTCTTCTTTAAAGAATAATTTTTTCTCCCCATCTACCACTTTGATGGAGGGTTTATCTTTATAGGTTCTGATTTTTACAATGCCTATAATTTCAGAAATTGTTTCCTTCATAGTTTTAAATTCCGCATACTTTGTAATATCGTAGATATCTCTTGATGATGACTTAGATAAGAGGAAGTTTGAGGTTTCAATCGGTTTAGGCAAGCCTATTGGTTTTCTGTCTTGAAATACTACCTCTAATTTTTTATAAAAAGCCATTTTTTAAATATCTACAGATGGCATCGTTGTATAAACAAAGCCAAAATCGAAAGAATCTTCCTGGATCTTAAATTCGACGGCTCGATCATAGCTCATTTTAAGTTCTAAAAGTAAGGTGCGTTCCGATTCTATGTCAAGGTTAGAAAAAGAAAACTTTGGATAAGTGTTTCCTAAGATTTGGTGGTGTACAAAGTTATTATTGCCAATATCTCTAAGTAGCACAGTGTTTAGTTCTGCCGGAACTTTTCCGTGAAAATTAAGCTCGCCGGATATTTGCAAACCTTTCCCTCTTTTGTGGTAAGCATTGAGATCTTGGACTTCTGCAATAGTGTCAATTGCTCCCAAATTTTGCAGAAGGCTGGAATCGATTATTGCCACTGAAAATATAGCTGATACTCCATCCCCGAGCCTATCGGTAAGTTTGGCCTGCCAATCTACCCCACTTTGATTCTCGATTACTAAAGAAATATTCTTATGAACGTCCTGCCTTAGCACTGGATGAGCAGTTGTATTGATCCCATTTGCAAACTGCTTATAATCCTCTAAATTATAGATGACAATAGGTATACATGTAGCCTTCTTTTTCCCATTGTTTTCAAAAGGCACGAATGCGTAGAGTGTGTAAATTCCAGATTTTACTTTATTGTTTATGAGGAAGTAGCCGCGCCCCTTGCCTTTAGCTATTCTCACCTTTGCCTCTAGGACTTGCTTTTTATCACTTGAGAGTAACACATATTGGACTACCTTAATGCCTTCATCTAAGGTCACCTTCCCATCTTGCAATACATAACAACTGCTCCAAACGGTGTCTCCAGCAAAGTATTGGGATTGGTTTGTATGTACTTTGACAGTATCCTGCTCTTGAGCCATACCAAAAGGTAATTCTCCAAAAAAGAAGATCAAAATACACGTAATTATGTAAGTACCGTTCCAGTTATATTGGATGTTTAGGTAGGGATCGCTGCCCATAAATATTTTTTTGAATTAATTATCAAGTTTCATTAAAAGGATTTGGGCCAACCGAATGGCTTTTTGCTAGTGACGTCCTTAGATTCCAGGCAGGGCTTACAAGGGGGCGGCGGACCAGATGGGATAGGAGGTAATATTTCAAAACTAGGGTTCTCCTC
>DASVUU010000417.1:0-2887 GCA_036386935.1 Cytophagaceae bacterium
ACAGTAGTTTCCTCGACAAGTAAGTCCCTTGAAGTAAAAGCCTTATTAAATAACCGTTCCGCCTGGCCGGCTACTGCACGTAAAATGATGTCTTTTAGGTATTATTTCACTAAAGAGTCCGGAACGACGGTCACAGCCTCACTCACCTCAAGTCAAGGAGCAAAAATATCGGGGCCTTTGGTAGCAAGTGGAAAGGTGAATTATTTCACCGTAAGCTTCGATAACGTAGACATCTTCCCAGGAGGACTTGATGGCAATAACGGTTGGAGCCCCTTTTATCAGAAGGAAGCTATTTTTAAAATAACAAGCTCGGGTGCCTGGGACAGTTCTAACGATTTCTCCTACGATGGACTTGCAAGTAGCTCACAGAATGAAGCGCTTACTCTAAACATACCTGTATACGACAATGGGGTGAAGATAGGAGGAGAGGAACCGATGTCTATGCCAACATCATCCGAAAATTGGCAGGAGCAAAGTAGCATTATGATATCTCCAAACCCAGCAAGTAATATCTTATACATAGGTAACCTGCCTGATGATAATGTAATTCAAATTTCGATCATCGATATGTTGTCCGTACAGAGAATGTCTCTAAAACCTCAACATTCTCCAGAAATGATGAAGGTTGATATTTCTTCGTTAAATAATGGCATATATCATGTGGTGGTTGACAACGGTTTTAAGAAGCATGTACATCGATTGGTCGTGAGTAAAGAGTAGTAATAGTGTCAATTTTGAGATTTCAAAAAAGGCAGGCCCGTCAGAGCCTGCCTTTTTTAAGATTCATCCAATTATAATTCGTTGAAATATCCAATCATTACTCGTATATCCAAATCTATCAAAAGGTCTTTCAAAATAACCATCAAGATGGAATTGGAGCGTTGTAACTATATTGAGTTCAAAGACAGAGATTAAACGTTGGTTTTTTTAACTGAAGGTAGAGAGTTTTTAAGTAAGAGATGCAGACTGAGAAGAGAGTATTTGTATGCTGGAGGGGAAGAATCAATTCAGCAATTGCTGATTAAGTGTCAGTACCCAGTAATAGGCCAAAAAGTAAGGGCTCGATGTATGTCGAGCCCTTTTATTAGATTAGTTAAAAACCCTCCTGTTGGCATCGAACTGTTCAAGGTAGTCTGCAACCCTTCGTACGAACATTCCTCCTAAAGAGCCATCGACAACTCGATGGTCGTAAGAGTGAGACAGGAACATCATATGCCTTATCGCAATCGCATCACCTTGCGGTGTTTCTATCACGGCTGGCTTTTTAACGACTGCACCCAGAGCCAATATTGCCACCTGTGGCTGCATAATGATAGGGGTTCCCATCATATTACCAAATGATCCAACGTTCGAGACTGTGTAGGTGCCACCTGATAGGTCGTCCGGTGTCAGCTTGTTGACCCGTGCACGTTTCGCCAAATCATTTACTTTCTTGGTAAGCCCAACAAGGTTCAACTGATCCGCATTCCTGATTACAGGTACTATCAAGTTTCCGCTAGGTAGAGCTACTGCTACGCCCACGTTAATGTCTTTTTTTACAATTATCTTATCGCCATCCACAGAAACATTTATCATAGGATAATCTTTGATTGCGCGTACAACCGCTTCAATGAAAATAGGAGTGAAGGTCAATGCGGCTCCTTCTCGTTCCATGAATTCATTCTTATTTCTATTTCTCCAAAACACAATATTTGTAACGTCCGCCTCTACAAAAGAAGTTACGTGGGGAGCGGTTCTCTTCGATTCGACCATGCGCTCTGCAATCATTTTGCGCATCCTGTCCATCTCTATTATCTCATGATTGCCATTTAGCGAGCTAGCAGGTTTTACTGATTCAAAATTAGTATAATCGGGAATAGATGAGCCAGAACCTCTATCATTTTTACTTGCGAGGTGCGGTGCGCCTAGAGAAGGTTTATTCTCTAGATAATTCAAAATATCATTCTTAGTTACTCTCCCTTCCTTTCCTGTGCCAGGCAAGAGGTCTAAGGTTTGCATGCTTATATTCTCCTGTTTGGCTATGTTCATGACCAAAGGAGAATAAAACCTTCCTGAGGCGGGCTTTTCTAACTGAAGAGTTTTTAGTTCAGGTTTTGAAGGTTCAATTGATTTAGGACCTATTTTTAAATCTTTATTCTCTCTGGAAGTATCGTCAGCAGATCCTTGAGAGTCGGAGCTAAAAGTCTCTATGATGGCAATGGGCTTTCCCACGGGTACTACATCACCTTTTGCTGCTAGTATTTCTTTTAAAATGCCACCATGAGTGGCCGGTACCTCGGTATCTACCTTATCAGTCGCTACTTCAAGAACGGATTCGTCGCGTTCTATTTTGTCTCCAGGTTTTTTCAACCAATTCAAAATAGTGCCTTCCATGATGCTTTCGCCCATTTTAGGCATGACCATTTCAACTAATGCCATATTAAATATTTTTATTTCGCCTTGCCAATAAGGTTGAGCCGTTCAAATTTAACAGAAGGCAACTTCATATCAATCGTTTTTACCTAAAGTTTGCCTAATAAAATTCAAGAGAGCAATTGCCGTTATTTTAATATTTATATCTCTATCGCTCCCCAATAATAACTTCTTTGCAATGGTTTGATTTTTATCGCTGTAGCCAATCCAAATCGTCCCAACAGGTAAATGCTCACTTCCGCCCGTAGGGCCCGCTAGTCCCGTTGTAGCAACTCCTATGTCAGATCCAAATTTCTCTCTAGCCCCGATGGCCATTTCTTTTACGGTATTTTCGCTTACAGCGCCATAGGTTTCGAGCGTTTCAGCACTTACACCAAGTTGGCTTATTTTTATTTCATTTTGATAAGCGACTGTACTGCCCACATAATAGTCGGAACTTCCGGATATAGAAGTAATTGAATAAGCCAGATAGCCA